>JAIMBU010000249.1 GCA_023511325.1 Gorillibacterium sp. | reverse complement strand
TCCTTAATATACCATGCATCACAGGCAAAATGCTCCGAGCCTGCAAGAGGCGCAGCTAAATGCTCAAACCCATATTTCGTATAAAAACGATTGGCAGCCTGCATGTTTTGCTATGTCTCCAAATAACACTTTTCGTAATGGAGTTTGGCAAAATCCAGGGCTACCTGCAATAGTTCCGCTGCTATTCCTGTTCCTCTAACGCATCCGGATAAGTACATTTTCTGCAATTCACATACGTTATCCAAACCGTTAAAAGAAGCTATTCCGCATCCTCCCACAATCCCCCCCTCCTCTTCAACAACCCAGTAAGCCCGGTCTTTTCCATCATTATAATAATGATCTAGATCATGTAGGCTTTCATCTTCCCAGGCAAGGCCAGCTCTGTTACCGCCAAACTCGATCAAGCAATCCTTGATGATTTGTTCGATTGAACCATTATCGTTGACTTGTATTCGTCTGATATTCAGCATTGAATTCTCCCTCAATCCTGCGGATTTTCTCATATGTTATTATACATGTTTGCTTGCAAACAACCACTCTGCTCGATCAAAATCGGAACCGAGTGTGTCACCCAAGCTGCCCCCATCGGCATTAACGACATTTTCGCGCTTAGTCAAATTGAAAGCCAAAATGTCGGATCGATGGAATCCATTATTTAAAATTCAAACCTTACCCCCGCAAGCTTCTCGCTGAGCGTCCAAAGCTTTTTGGCATAATCCGGGTCAATTGCCCACGGACGAACACCGTACCCCTTCGTGCTATCAGCTGGAACAGCCTCGGCGATATCACAATCCTCACAATAAACGCCTCCGCTTCCATCCAGTGCATCACTGGTTGCACACCATATCGATGTGGCTGCCCCCTGCTTAATCGTTTTTAATTTATTGCCCTGTCCTTTTTTGGTTAGATTTATTAGTTTGATGATATTCAGCTTGTCCATTAGGGTTAAGGTAAGACCATTCAAGCTTTTCACTAGCTTTGATGCTTTATCATCGCGACTAAACCTGCCGATGCCTGTAGTTGGAATTAACCCGGGGTGAACGGAGAATGCTCGAACACCATGGAGCTTTGCTAATCTGTCCAGTTCTACAGCGAACAGGACATTGGCAGACTTTGACCCGGCATAGGCCTTCCACTTATCATATTCCGTTGTTTCAAAGTTCGGATCTTCGAAATTGACACCTCCGAGGCGCTGAGCCCTGGAGGAAACCGCAACAACCCTAGCAGTACCGGCCCTTTTCAAAGCAGGCCAAAGCCTTGCTGTTAAATGAAAGTGTCCGAGATGGTTTGTGGCAAATTGAGCTTCATACCCTCTCTTATCTCTCATCAATGGCGAAGCCATGATTCCTGCACTATTGATAAGAATATGCAGCGGTCTACCTGTAGATAGGAAACGCTCTGCAAACGCATCTATAGACTTCGGATCCATGAGATTCAAAACCTCTAGTTCTACATTAGGAATGCCCTGAACTGCAGCCCGAGCTTTTTCCAGCGTTCGCGCAGGCACAATGACGGTTGCACCTGCTTCAGCCAGTACACGCGTCGTTTCAAGACCAATACCAGAATAGCCTCCGGTTACAATCGCAACCTTTCCTTTCAGGTCGCGGTTTCCCAATGCTTTTTTTGCTGTTGTCTTGCCACTGAAGCCCGATAGTATCGGGGCCTGGATTGTATTTTGAGCTTGGTTATTGTTCATCTGTGTTTTCCTCCATTTTGATTTTTTATATGATCTATTTGCTTACCTCACTTATGTCGTATTCCGTTCCATTTACTCTTGTTTGACGAGCATTTCTTCAAAGTTGGTGATCAATTTCTTCAGATTCATCACCCAACTGGTCGGGTCAAGGTAGTAGTAGTTCATCGTTGCCACTTTGTGGATGACGACGATTCCTGCTTCCTTCAATATTTTAAGGTGATGGGACACAGCAGGCCTAGACAGATGGGTTTGAGCTGTAATCTCTCCAACACGTAATCCATCGCAGCCAGCATCAATAAGCCCCACAATAATCAGTTGGCGTGTTTCATCACCGATAGCAGCCAATACCTTTGTACAAACCTTAAAATCTATTTTCATATTATTCAATTTCTCGCTATCGAGCATATTGTTGTTCTCCTTGTCCATTTGGTTTAAACGTTTGAACCGATTTCAGCATAGCATATGAATTTCAGCTATGCAGTATTGGGAAAGAAAATCGAGACGGAGGTGGAAAGACCCTAACCTATTCCGAAGGCTAATTATGTATCGCTAGAGAAAAAAGCCTGTTGAGGTTGCTCAACAGGCTAAGCCACAATCATGCGGCTTTTATTTTGTTCATGCAATTTTAATTAGGGTCACGCTAAATCGTGAACTCTAGGCCAGTCATCTCCTCACTGAGCAGCCAAAGCCGCTCCGCCAAGTCGGGATCAACCGCCCAAGAAATTACACCCGACAAGACTTGGCCCAACCCCTGCGGAGCATCTGCCGGAATGACCTCAGCGATATCGACGTCTATGCAGTAAACGCCGCCCTTACCGTCCAACTGAGTACTCGTCGCACACCATACGCTTGTCGCTGCACCCTGCTCTACGGTCTTTAATCCCCCACCTGCTGCGCGTTTTTCTTCATCTGACATATAGCGCACCAAATCGGTCATGATTCTGCCTGGGTGGACAGCGAAAGCACGGACGCCGTGTGCATGTCCTCTTCTGTCCAGCGCAACGGCAAACAGCGCGTTGGCAGACTTGGACTGGCCGTACGCCTTCCACTTGTCGTACTCCCGCCGTTCAAAGCTTGGATCGTCAAAATCGACGCCTCCAAAGCGAACTCCAGTTGAAGAAACAGCGACAACTCGTGCACTTCCTGCTTGTTTCAATGCAGGCCACAGCCGTGCGGCCAGTTGAAAATGTCCCAAATGATTGGTGGCGAATTGGGATTCGTAGCCGCGCTCATCGCGTATAAGCGGGTTTGCCATAATACCAGCATTGTTGATAAGGATATCTAGCTGCCGTCCCGAGCTCAGAAATCGCTGCGCGAATTTATCGATTGAAGCGGGGTCCATAAGATTCAACTCCTCCAACTCTACTCGTTGGATGCCAGCCATCGAAGCGCGAGCCTTCTCTGGTGTACGGGCAGGTACGATAACCGTCGCACCTGCTTCCGCCAAGGCGCGGGTTGTCTCAAGGCCAATGCCGGAGTACCCTCCGGTCACGATGGCGATCTTGCCGCTCAGGTCACGTCCGCCAAGAGCCTCTTGCGCTGTTGTTTGCGATCCAAACCCTGATGGGATCGGTGCCTGGGGTGTAATCTTATAAAGGTTGTCCGTATGCATCTTTAATTTCCTCCTAATCCTGATCGCTTGATCATGTCTTGAAAGTGGTCCAATTTATAATTCATGATTCCCAAAGTAGCATGCATTTCTGCCATTTCCGACTCGATTTTGAGTTTTTGCTCATAAAGCACGTTGTAACAGCCCTCATAATTCTGCTCAGATGAAAAGACCATATATCGTTCAATTTCCTTCAGTGGCATATGGGTTCTTTTAAGGTGGGTGACGAAGGTGAACCGATCGAGATCGAGCTTGTCATATTCCCTTTGCCCATTTTCCTTGCGCTTCGCTGGTGGCAGCAACCCGATTTTCTCGTAATAGCGTATCGTATCATAACTGAGTCCCGTTCTCTCGGAGACCTCAGCGATCGAAAATGTGGGATTCATTCCATACCCTCTTCCTGCTTATTGAATATTGGATTATTCAGTTCTATCGGCGGCGTAACCGCTTATCTGCAAGAGCCAGTGGTTCAGCGGCGTAGTTGTCAGCTGGGTTAAGGTCCGCTCCCGGCGGAACAATCTCATCGATGTGGTCGAGCAACTCCTCACTCAATTCCAATTCCGCGCCAGCGAGAAGACCCTCGAGTTGTTCCTGCGTGCGCGGGCCAATGAGCACTGAGGTGACTGCGGGATGCGACCGGACAAAAGCTAAGGCGAGGTGCGGCAATGGAATCCCTGCTTTGTTTGCAAGGGTGGTCAGTTTTCGTAAGGCTTCCGCCTTGGCCTGGTTGCCTAGCACCGTCGGGTCGTAACGTGTCGGTGTTGTCGACGCCCGATGACTTGTCGTTAGATCAGTACGGCCAGAAAGCCATCCACCGTTCAGTGGGCTATAGGTCAGCACGCCCATCCCGTAGCGTTGTGCAGTTGGCAGCACAGCGGCTTCAAGTTTCCTCGTAAAGATGGAATACATGGGCTGCTCTGTGAGAAAGCGGTGGTGACCACCTTGTTGTGCCGCCCATTGTGCTTCAACGATCAACTCTGCAGGGAAGGTTGACGAGCCAATTGCGCGCACTTTGCCCGATCGAATCAAATCTGAGAGTGCTGAAAGCGTCTCGCTGATGTCAGTGTTAGGGTCGGGTCGGTGGATTTGGTAGAGATCGATATAGTCCGTACCCAGTCGACGAAGACTGTTTTCAATTTCCAACTTGATCCACCGAGCCGAGCCTCCGCGCTGATTAGCATCTGCCCCCATGGGAAGACCAAACTTCGTTGCAAGAATCACTTCCTGCCGGCGTCCCTTAAGCGCCTTACGGATGATCTCTTCCGACTCTCCCCTAGAATAGACATCGGCTGTATCGATGAAGTTAATACCGGCGTCTAGCGCCGTATGGATGATGCGGATCGAATCGTCATGGTCTGGGTTGCCCATTGCTCCAAACATCATCGTTCCCAGAGCGAACTCGCTAACCGACATGCCTGTTCTGCCGAGAATTCTGTATTTCATCTGTTTATCCTCCTTATTTTTGCGATTAAGATGTTTCACACTTGTCGTTCATTATTCCCAAAGTAACGTTCATTGCAGCACTCTGCGACTCGATTTTAAGTTTGTTCCGACTGAGCTTGTTTGTAATTACTTGCATCTTATCGGATGGAGTATACTCCATGTCAAGCGATTTCATTCTTTCTTTTTTGATCCATGAAAAAGCGAGAGCGATATTGATAGGTTCCATCGGCTTTTGTATACGGCAGGTTTGAACCATAAAAAAATCATCCTCGTATCTTTCCGAGGATGAGGTTTATCATTTTATACTTAGCATAGTCCATTATTGGTTCTGCATTTGTATAGATAGTGGGGTAGGGTTTTATTTCGAACCGTCCCTTATATTATTTAGTCGACTTCTCTTTAAGTGCTAACTCATTATTGACAGTTTCTGATAACGCTTCGGTACTAGTCTTAACCCCATTCACGAAAACCGTAGGTGTACCCGACACGCCATTAGCTGTTGTTATCTTAAAGTCCTCTTTAACTTCAAAAAGACCCTCTAAGGCTCGAATGCTTTTCTTAGCCTTTTTCGCATCACCACTAGGAACATACTTTTCAATAATCTCTAGCATATACTTCTCAGTTGCCCAAATATCTGATTCCACTTTTTGATGCTCATATAAGGCTTCGTGAAACTCAGCAAATGCTTTAGGACTCTGATTCCACATGAT
The DNA here is from genome assembly GCA_023511325.1 of Gorillibacterium sp. Classification (GTDB taxonomy): domain Bacteria; phylum Bacillota; class Bacilli; order Paenibacillales; family NBRC-103111; genus Gorillibacterium. Next base: position 36 of record JAIMBU010000249.1, on the reverse strand, counting down.
CTCGGCCATCATAGCCGCTTTGATACTGTCTGGACC
>JAIMBU010000248.1 GCA_023511325.1 Gorillibacterium sp. | reverse complement strand
GAAATGAACCATATCATCGAAGGTGATGCGTGGCTTTACTTGCCGTTTAATCATCCCTGCAACCAGATCATCCAAGCGTTCTCCGATAAAATCGGCAAGCTCCCGGAGGTTTAAAGGCACTTGATCCAAAACAAGGGTGTTGGTATAGGCGTCGACCAAGGAATTCAGTATATTGGCTGCATCGCAGGAGTAAGGCTTTACCTCATCACCATATATGGTTTCAATCATTAACTGATTGCTCCATAGCATGCGCACCCGCAGCGATTGCATCAGGCTAAAAATATCCTCTGTCATCTCAAACCGGTCCCGCATTAGCAAGGTGATGAATTCCTGATTGTCTTCCAAAAGCTCAAACCGCAAGAGAATTTGCCCGATCAGTCTTTCTCGTGGGGGCATTTGATCATTCTCGGAGAATATTTGCAGCTGGCGCAAAAAATCATCCGTGTATTGTCGAAAGATCGACAGCAGCACATCTTCCTTAGACTTGAAGTAAAAGTAAAGCGAACCCTTGGCCATATCCAACTGGTCGGCAATATCCTGGATAGAGGTGGCGCGAAAGCCTTTCTCGGAGAAACATTTCGTTGCCGCCGCCAGAATCTGGCTTTTCTTATCTGCTGCCAATTGTTGTCCCTACTCCCCTGCTTTATTCTTCTATAAGCGACTTCTTGCGGAATCTAGCCAATGCTTCGTAGACCACGGGTACAATGATCAGAGTTAACAGCGTGGAGCTGGTCAGACCGCCGATAACCGTCACACCTAACCCTTTGGATATAAGTGCTCCACCGGTTCCTTCAAAGCCAAGCACCAAAGGCAGCAGTGCACCTATCGTTGCAAGAGCCGTCATCAGAATCGGACGAAGACGGATAACACCAGCCTCAATCAATGCTTCACGTGTTGTCGCACCATCTTTTTCTTTATGCTGGACGCGGTCCAAGAGCACAATGGCATTGGTGACGACGATACCGATAAGCATCAGAACACCCATTAGCACGGATACGCTGATCGTCTCTCCAGCGATAAACAGTCCGAGTAATCCACCAACCAGAATGAACGGTAGGGAGAAAAGGATGGTAAAAGGAGTGAGCGCCCCACCAAAGGTGATCACAAGCAGTAGGTAAACGATAGCAATGGCAGCCAGCATGGCGAGACCAAGCTGAGTAAAGGCTTCGTTGATCTGCGCGGTGACACCACTGAAGTCAACCGTTACATTCTTCGGCAAGCTCAGCTTGTCGATCTCCTTCTTGATGGCATCAGACGCTGAGCCAACGTCCTCTGACAAGATATTAGCGGATACTTCCGCGTACAGCTTGCCATCTTGACGAACAATGGCGTTTGGCGAGGTTCCCTCTTTCACGGTTACTAGCTCTTTTAAGGGAAGGGAAATGCCAAGAGGTGATGTGATCATTTTGTTCTCAATGTCTGCAATAGTCTCATATTTCTCTTTGTCCACCGTTACGTACACTTGATATTCTTTACCTTCCGCTTCAACTTTCGTCAGCACAGGTCTTGTTCTTTGCGGAGCAAGCTCCATGGCGATTTGACCAGCAGTCAAACCGTATTGACTCAGCTTCGCCTGATTAGCGGCGAGGGTATAAAGGGCATAGCTCTCGGATAAACTCGTATCTGCTTTTTCAAAAGCTGGGTCTTTTTTAACAAGGCCCAAAATCTGATCAGACGCTGTCTTCACATCCTCGATCGTATCTCCGTAAACATAGAGGGAAAGCTTGTTGCCGCCGCCAAGACCAGAACCCATATCTTGGCTGCTCCAACTGCCCTGTTGTTCAAGTGCGGTTAGACTCTCGAGCAGCTTGCGTTTTTCATCGGCAAAGCCCTTGGTGCTATCTTTATATTGAACGTAGAACAGAACTGAATTCTTGCTGCTGCCAAAGCTCATGATGTTGTCGCCGCCCACCCCATATTGCAGGTTCGTGACACCGGGACGGTCCAGAATGAGGTTCTCCGCATCTCCAGCAATTTTAACCACATCCTCTGTACGAGCGCCAGCGGGTGGACTATAGGTAACCATTGCGTATTTCTCTTCCTCTTCCGGAAGAAAGCTGACACCAACAAATTGGGAAAGCACGAGGCTTCCGAGCAGCAGAACAACTGCTATTGCTGAGGTGATGGCTTTATGGTTCAAGGACCAGGTCAGTACCTTCTTATAAAAGCCAGCGATAGCGCCTGTCTTCTCCTCATGCCGCTTACTTTCCTTCAAGCCCTTGCGAAACATCAGGTGAGCGAGGGCAGGTACGACCGTCACAGCAACCAGCAAGGAGGCCAGAAGCGCGAACACCATGGTCTCGGCGAAAGGCAAGAATAATTCGCCGATCATGCCACTGACTAGTCCAAGTGGAACGAATACTGCGATAGTGACAAGTGTCGAGGATAGAATGGGAACGAACATCTCACGGGTAGCGGAGACGATCAGCGCTTTACCCTTTAGCTTCTCTGTGGTGAGCGACATTCGTCGGTATATATTCTCTATAACCACAATCGAGTCATCTACTACGCGACCAATAGCTACAGTCATAGCCCCTAACGTTAAAATATTCAGCGTTATGTTCATTTGCTTAAGGAATAAGAGTGCAATAAGCAACGATAACGGAATCGAAACGATGGAAATTAATGTCGTACGGAAGTTGCGCAGGAATAACATGATGACGATGACGGCAAAGAGTGCACCGAAAATCGCCTTTTCCAGCATAGTGGAAACCGATTGCTCGATTGGCTTGCCTTGATCAAGCAGGATCAGCGTCTTCAGACCGGCGTTTTCCTTCTCCAGCCGTTTGGCTTCATCTTTGGCTGCATTTACGACATCGACGGTGTTGGCTTCTGATGTCTTCGTAATGTTGATGCCGATGGAGTCCTGCTTATTGGTACGGGAAAAGGATTCCTTCACTTCCACTAACTTGATATCGGCGATATCGGAAAGCTTGACGGTTGGAAGTCCTTGGGCAGCAAGACTTGCCATGCCTTCAGTCAATCCCGCCGCTGTTCCGGCGGATGGTGCAGGAGAACCTGCCCCTGCTCCAGCAGACGGTATCGAAGGCATGACGGGGATCGCCAGGTTCTTCAAATCATCGAGAGTGACAACGCCACCGTCAACGATAATTGATTTTTCGGCCTTGTCCAGTTCAAACAAGCCAAGTGGTGCCTTGATTGCAGAAGCCTGCACAATACCTTTGACGGTATCCTCACTAAGCTTTAACTGTGCCATCTTGGTTGCATCGAAAACAAGCTGGATCTCCTTCATTTGCTGACCGGAGATCGCGACAGACGCCACGCCATCAATACTTTCCAGTGCTGGCTTTAGATCGCTTTCGACAATCTTAGTGATGTCCTCCAGCGTTTGACTGTCACTGCCTGAGACGCTGATCGAGACGACAGGCATCATATTCATTGAAATTTTGGACACTTGAGGCGTTTGTACCCCAGTAATACTGATTGCTCCATTAATAGCAGCCTTCAGCTCATCCTCTGCTTCATCCATGCTTTTGCCATAGGTGTATTGAACGATGATCGACGATGCGTTTTCCATCGAAGTAGAACTCATCGTATCGACACCATTCAGATTCTTAACCCGTAGCTCCAACGGTTTTGTAACATTCTCGGCTACATCATCCGGAGTCGCACCCGGATAAACCGTTACCAGCGTAAGAACTGGAATCTCAATGTTCGGAATGGTTTCCTGTTTCATGGTAAAACCGGCGTACAATCCCCCCACTGTTACGATCAGCGTGAGGATCAGAATCGCAAACTTGTTGTTCAGAGAAAACTGAATCATCTTTTTCACAGTACCACTCCCATTTTGTATCTTTCTATTAATCGAACGACATTCATGTCAAATACAATATTAATCGAACCGTGTTCGAATTTCAAGCGAAATGCACGTGCTGGTTCAGCATTTCATCGCCCAGTTTACCTGTATTTTCTATCCCCTTGCAAAAACGTACAAGCCTATAGCTAAGAGCACGCCACACAGCATCAACAAAACGTCTTTTTTGGCTAGGTGGAAGGTTATCGCATGGGTGCGTGGGCCACCTGTTCGTGCGTAACCTCTTGCTTCAAGCGCATAGGCAACTTGGTCCGCTAGGCGGAGCAAGGATAGTAGAAAAGGCACCAGCAGCGGACGCAAATCACGGATGGCCAGACGATCCGTGCGTCCCATGGCCCGCCGTTTAATTCGGGCAAGCTGCCCAAAGCGTTGCCACTCTCCCTGAATCAACGGAATGAAGCGGAATAACAGCGAGGTGGTTAAGGAGAACGCCTCGACCGGAAGTCCGATTCGGGCAAAGGGCCGGAGACTCTGCTCCAAAACGCGCTTGATCCGCAGCTGACTTTGGGTAAGCGGCAGCAAAAACCCAAGCCATAAAACCAGGTAAAGCCGATATAACCTTGTGAGCGTTACAGCTGCCTGCTCCCAGTCGAAGTTCATACGATTCAGCAGCGGGCCGGCGTGCGTCCAGCCCATTCCAGCTAAAACGATCGTGAACAGAAGAAACATTGCATATACGCGGCTGAGTCTCATCAGCGTACGAAGTGATATCCGTGAATAGAGGACGATCACAAGCGTCAGAACCGTCCCTACGAACAGACCAAACCAATCTGTCTGCTGCCAGATTCCAATCGTTACCGCCAGCAAGAACACCCACACTGCACGTGGATCAAACGCTCCGAGTGGTCCGCCAGGGGTGGGAAGTGAATTCGTTGGCGACGGTGTGGACTCAGGAAGAGCTCCTCTAGCCCAGCCGCTAATTGGGGGCAGTCGAGCATGTTTAACTATTGATGTTTCTTGCAGCGTAGAAGGAAGAAGATCAGGAGGTCTCGCTTCTGGTTGCGTACCGGTTTGGGCAACAACCAGCTCCGCAGGATCAGGAGACTGACTTACCTCGTGTTCTACACCTAATCGTTCAGCAAGAACCGTAGCCAACTGCTCAGGTGTTAGCATATCCTCCGGCAGCATCAGCCCTTTATCGCGCAGACGTTCCACAACTTCCATCCCCGCAGGGACGCCAAGTCCGGCTTTCCGTAGTATGGCGGGGTTACGGACAATCTCCGCGGGTGCTCCAAAGAAGACAACACGCCCTCGATCAAGAACAAGGATCTGACTCGCAATTGACCAAAAGGCTGCTGCGTCGTGAGTGGCAATCAGCACTCCGCCGCCGCGTTCTGGCCAGACTTGTAACTTGTCAGCAAGCTGATGAATTCCTGCTGCATCAAGTCCAACACTCGGTTCATCAAGCAGCAGCCAGCTTGGTTCAAGCATTAATGCGGCAGCTAGTGCTAAGCGTCGTTTCTGTCCACCACTGAGTGTAAAGGGCGATTGCCGCAGGGAAGCGTCATCGTGATCAAGCCCGACGGCTACGAGTGAATCCCGCACCCGTCTCTGCGCTTCCTGTGGTTTGAGCTGCAGCCCATGAAGTGAATAAAGCAACTCTTCCTGAATGGTAGAGGCAAAAAACTGCTGATCTGGCTGATCCGTCAGTAGTCCGATTCCCGCTCCGAGTGTTGGATTCCAG
>JAIMBU010000247.1 GCA_023511325.1 Gorillibacterium sp. | reverse complement strand
CCTTTCAAACGTTCATTCACGCCTGCTTCGACAGACTCGCGGAACGCCTTTTCGACAGCCTCCAAGCTCTTGCTAGTTGATTCGGCATCAGTAAATACAAGAATGTCTGCAAGCTGCTTAGGCAAACCTTTATCAGCCAGAGACTCCAACGCTTGGGCTCTGAGCTCCCGGCGGGTAATCTCGCCCTCTCGTTTGCCCAGATCGTCTTCACGCTTGGTGCGCTCATACTCCGCCTTCTGATCGGCGTTCATCTTGGCCAACTTCTCGGCTTCGGTCTTCGCGTCGGCAAGTTTGGTTTCAAAGTCCTTTTCCCACTTTGACTGAGCCTTTCCGAGACGTTCCTGTATAACCCTATCCAATTCCGCTTGGGTAAAAGTCTTGTCACCCTCGCCTTTACCCTTGTCTGCCTGGTCTTCACCCGCTCCACCTTGTCCGGCACCCGTTCCTGCACCTTCCCCTTCTCCTTCACCGCCAGCACCTGCGCCATCAGCGAACAACTGTAGGTTGAGCGGCAGTGCAAATCTATGCTTGTTCATCATTTTGACCTCCCGTTTAACGCCCGTCGGCTGATTGGCCATGACAGCAGTTTTATGTCGTGCCGCACGTTCTGGACAGAATCCCAAGCGTTTGGGATTTTAGGCAAACAAAAAGCACCCTCATGGTTTTGAGAGTGCTTTTACTTCTTCTCTTCAGTTTTAACCGCGGGTTTCTCATCTTTCGGTTTTTCTGGCCGCTTAGTGATAATAAGCTCACCGGGCTTGCTGGTGAAACGATCCGCTCTAAAATCCTTATTCGTCATTCAATATCACCTCTGCAATAATGTTAATTATACCATCTTCTTTGGTTGCTTCGACAATCCTAAAACTTGTTCCTGCATCAAGCAAAAATTCGTATTCACTGTCTTTGAAATTGCTTAAAGGGTTGATAAACGCCCCTTTTGCCTTAGCTGGCACTCTAATTTCTAACAATGAGTGTTCCGTAAATCCAGACGACTTTTCTTTCAGAAGTGTAGTACTCATAAAGGCCGGCTCTTTGAATTCAATGCCCGGTAAATCCGTGACGTCCGTCCCAAAAATATCTTTGTGCAACCCTCGAAATACCGTAATGTCCTCAGACAGATCAAACTTGTCGATGCCCGATCGAATGGAAGCGATAGTACCCTCCAAGTGTTTGTTATCCGCAAGCCCTCGTAGATGGTTATTAATGTTCTCGTACGAGCTACCGGTGTACTTGGATATAGATTCCCTCTCATCATCCGTTAACTGGGTAAGCCATTTCGGAGTAACTTTTTCCTCCCAATTCTTTACCTCAGGAACGTCGGAAAATGTCTTAAAAGAAGTTCCCTTTATTTTACCACTTTTTGGAGGTTCTGCATACTGTTTAAACCAGTCCTCATAACTAAGACTGGCTGGCACCAGTTGCACTTTACCAGTAACGGGGTCTCGCGCCCGACGCTGGGCCTTCTCCAAGAACTCCTCACCAAAGTAAGCCCGTGTAGAACTACGGCAGTAGGGATGCAACGGCGGCATATTCTTCCCTGGCACTGCGTCCTTGACGTTGTATACCTTACGGTCATGGGCGCGGCATACCTCACTGGTCCGACTGTCTAACGTGGCCACGTACATATACCGCTCGATCTCGGCCTCGTCGTAGGTTTCCATCTCAGCCGCGTTCGCCATGTAGGTAGTCTCTGTGCGGACAAGCCTCGCTGCTGCGTGCTTGGCAACCTCTGTCTGGTCCTGTATGTCCTTTACCATCTTGGCATTCCCGGCGCCGCTCATGAAGCCCGCTGTGATAGTTTCAGACAGCAGCCCTGCAAGTACGTCCGTATTTCCCCAAATGCGCTTACTGAAATGCTTGCCGCTCCAAGGGTTCTTCAGAATCGCCTCAACCGTTTTTTCCGGCATAGGCGTGAACTGGAAGCCCAATTCGATGCCCTGCTGAATATCGAACATGTGCATGGAATAGGCGTCCTTGATCGTGTTAACGTAGCCCGTTGTACTAGCCGCTAGTTCAACATCAGCAATGAGCTTAGATTGGAGATACACTTGCTCTTGAAGTGCCTGCAGGCGGGTGATCCGCGCTCGGTATGCCGGTGCATTGAGACGGGTTAATACCTGGCGCCGGATATCCGGATCTTTAATCTTGCCCAGCTTCACTTTAAGCTTGCCCCACTCCTGCGGAGAGATAGGCTTATTCAACAGCTCGTGGGCTTCTGCTGGTGTAAGCTGTCCGTTCTTCCCGAAGGTTCGGAAGATCCGGTTAATCTCCTCGGTCAGATCAGCCGTCGCCTTATCATAGGCATTGGTTACCGTGTGAATGGTTGTATCCGCTGAACGATGATAACTAACCATGCGCTGCTCGGCTCGTTTAGCCCAATAGCCATCACTCGGTATTTTCATCACCGTTCACCTTACCTTTGTCAAACGGCATGCCAAAAGCCTTCTGCTGCTGCTCCAAATCCACTGCCTTCTGCTTGTTGACCTCTGCAACTTCGGCAGCCGCGTCCTTGACAAAGGATAACTGCGATATCAGCGTTTCGTCACTAACCGATCCCTTGAGCTGGGCAATCATCGTAGCCATCTCAACGTCATTGCTTGGCAGGCTCCGGTTCATGGTGATCTCCACAGCCGACACGTTCACCGCCTTACCCTTCACACCTAAGATCGCCGCAAACAGCTTCAACCGTTCACGTAACCCCTGCACAAAATAACGCTCTTTGGTCTTGGCTAGTTGCTCCAGACCGAAGAGTTTATACTTCATGGCAACCCCGGAAGCGTTGGAAGCAAAGTTTTCGTCCGTCAGGTTTGGAACCATGCTGAACTCGTGAATGTCCGATTTAACCGCATCTTTTAGAACCTCAATTTCCGTTTCATTGAGTTGCTTGGTGAGCCAGGATGCGGTGCTCTCACTAGGCATGTTCAGGACCTTATGTTTTTTAAGCAGCCGAATTGCATCTGATTGTTCATCCTCACTGTCACCTAATGATCCACCAGCCAGCAGCAGGATAGAATCCACAAACTGCTCTTTGTCGTTAATGCGGTCACTTTGTAGTGTATTGTAAGCATCGATAAGGCTGATTTGCTGTTCGTAGTCCCCTTGCTGCTCCTCGTTGTTCCAATACTCCACTACTGGCACCGCACCAAAGTAGTGCAGACTGTCATCAATCAGACTATAGTCTGTGTTGCTAATATCCTTCACGGTATAGCTCAGAATGTGGTTAGCCGTGTACACATTGACCGCCCAACTCGTGAGCTGATTGCTGGCGTCATGCTTCGGGTAGAAGTGAACACCGAACAGGCTTTTATACTCCACCGAATCATCGACAACAAGGAACAGCTGGCGGGGATCAATGCAGGTTACTTTTGGGATTGGCACCGTGTCACTGCTCATGTAATACAATTCACGGGCAATGCCGAACATAGACAAGTCCTTTCCTAGTTCAGCATCGTGGCTTACGATGTCAATCTGATTAAAGGCAGTCTGTATATCTTCAATGCCCTCACCGCTGTACTTAACGGGGTTGCCCATCACATAGCCTACCGCTACATCTGTGATGTACTTGGCGTGATTGGCCACTAGCCGGTTGTTGGGTAGCCCCTTATCCTGGCCTCCCAGGTCGCGGAGCAGAATCAAGTGCTTTCCCTTGTAGTAATCCTCCAGTTGTTCAAAACGGCTGAATCCCTTCCGGTGCTCCTCGATGCAACCTTTGATAAGAGGCGTCGGAATATTGTTCCAATCGCTGACAAGCTCCCGGTCTCGAATGATGGCCATCTACTCATCTCACCCCCAATGCTGATTTTTTACCAACTGTTACTTTAGTCGTCCCAATTTCATCCTCCAGCGCATACCGGATAGCGTCGATCAAGTGATTGTCTTTATCCACGGGTATGGGTAGCACGTTGCCTCCTTTGTCTTCGCGCCACTTGTACTTTCCGAATTCGGCTTTGGTATTCGGGCAATTGGTACCGATGATGATTTCTAGCCCTTGCAAGAACCGTATGCCCGCCTCTATACTGCCCGGGCCCTTCTTTGCGCCGATCGTATTAATCCGCCGTAAACGCAACTCCTTGATCGTTTTGGGCTCACTGCTGTCACAGGTGACAACACGCTGACCGACATGAGGTTTGACCATCTCAGCAATTTCGTCATTCGTGAGATCGGAAGCATATTCTTCCCCAAATATAAAAAGCCGCTTTCGCGACTTGTTATAATACATATCAACAAGAGCATTAGGATCATCCGCAAACCCGAAGTCCAGCCCATGCCTGATTTTGTCGAACGTAGATCGAAGTCCAGATAAATCTTCGACTCTCCAGTTTTTGAAGATGACCGCGCCCAGAACGCCCCAATTGCCTAACGTGTAGACGTTGTAATAATACGAATCGGTTTCGTTCTCTAATGCTGCTATGTCATCAGCCGTAAGATAGCTGTTATCCTTATAGGTCGTTTTGAGGATCGACACATCAGATACCTCGACATAGCTCTTGCTGTCATCCCAAATCCCGAAATATTCTGTATACAACCAGTGATCTTGCAAGATAGGGTTGAAGGAGAGTGTTAAGCGCTTCTTGAACTTGGATCGTCCCCGGAGTCGCTTGTCTAACTGTTTGACAGCCTTGTAATCACACTCCGTTGCTTCTTCTACCCAAACATCTGTTATCACGCCATCGATCGGCGTGATGGACTTGATTTTCTCCGGATCATCCAAGCCTGCAAAGAGGATCTGCCGGTTGTTAAGTAAGCAGGTGATGACGAAATCCGATTTGTTAATTTGGAAATATTCAGACAGCTTGAAGCTGCTAATCGCCTTTACAACCTCGTTGAACACCGATCGCTTGATCGTATTTAAGACATTACGGACGATAAGGTAATTCCTGCCCTTTAGCACGTCCAGTACTGTTCGCTGGGCTAAGGAGTAAGACTTGCCCGATGATGATCCCCCATAATATATTTGGTAACGATGCTGATTACTCATTTGGTACTTAAGATATACCCTATTAAATAGCAGTGGATCGATTTTAAGTTTCATACTCTTCCACTCCTATTGTGATTTCTACGTCACTGGTGATATGTCCGCTGATCTTTACCTTATCCACGAACATACCAAGATGCCTCCCGAGCTTTTCAAGCGCTGCCACCTTGTCGTGGAGTTTGAAGGCTATTCCGTCCCGAGTGTATTTAACCTCACTGATCACGGCCCCATCCACCTGATCACTTGGCCTTAGCTCAATCACATCTTTGTATCCAAAGACCAGCTCTCCATCGTCCGTTGCCCCTACAGCCTGCTTTTCAGTTCCGAACGACAGGTAATCCTTGATGTCGGCAAACCCGATCTTAGCCAACTCCTGAAGCACACGATCCTGCGTAATCTCTGTACGCTTCTCACGGGCCCCCATGGCCTTCTGAATCGCTTCCTGAACCTTAGTATTACTTAGCAACCGATGGGCATTGACCTCTGCAGCATTTCCTTTAGCCGTATAACCCGCTCTGCGGTAAGCTGCCGTGGCATTGAGATCAATCAGGTAT
>JAIMBU010000246.1 GCA_023511325.1 Gorillibacterium sp. | reverse complement strand
CGTTCAGATCCGTCAAGCCGTTGTGCGAGTAAATGATTGTATCGCCATGAAAGTAGAGAAGAAGATCCTCCAGAATGCCACTATTGGCTTTATAGTTGGCTAAAGTTTGAATCGCTTCGCGGCTATAATAGGGATGCCGCACCATATAAGGAGTAAGGTGTTCGTCATAAGAAATTCTGCTGGAGATTTCCTGCAGCTCAGCCATACGGTCGTCTATTGTCAATCTAACCTGATTCAGCTGATTGACATTGGATTGCTCGATTTCAAAGCGGAGGCTATTGACTGCGTTTTCATAAACGAATATGGTAACGCTGCTCAAGGGAATGAGAAACATGAGAATATAAGACAAGGCATATTTAAGCAGCAACCTTGACTTGAAATGGTTCCAATTCATTTGGACTCTTGACATAATGAATGACAGGATGGCTGGATTTGTCACGAGTGTACTCTCCCTTGGTAGTATGTTTCATTCAGAAGCCGAAATGTCCCCTTAAATATTATAACGTTATATTCATTTTAATGCTATTCTGTGTTATCCTTAATTTAAAAAAGAGAGTCTGGTTTTCGGATAAAAGGAGCTGAAGCAAGTGAACAAGGGAATTGTCCTGCGCAATTTGAAGCAGGTTAACGGAGAAGCCATCGATATTCACATAGATGACGGCATGATCACGGACATCATTCCCGCGAGCAAGGACCAGGGAGCAAAGGAATACTTTAACGAAACTGGCTTGTATGTGTCCAGCGGCTGGATTGACCTGCACGTACATGCTGTTTCCGAATTTGATCCTTATGGCGATGACATGGATGAGATTGGTGTGAAGCAAGGGGTCACTACAATTGTCGATGCGGGAAGCTGCGGAGCAGACCGTATCGGAACGTTGTTCACAGATAGCGCCCAGGCGATGACAAAGGTGTTTGCCTTCCTCAATATTTCACATATCGGACTCCAACGGATTGATGAGTTATCCCGACTGGAATGGATTGATCACGACAAGGTAATCAAGGCAGTCCAGCGCTATCCCGAATTTATTGTCGGCCTGAAGGCGCGTATCAGTCAAAGCGTTGTTAAAGAAAATAGAATAATTCCCTTGAAGCTGGCTAGGCAGCTATCCTCCGAGACCAAGCTGCCGCTTATGGTTCATATCGGCTCCGCACCGCCAGACATTCGCGAGGTGCTGGCGCTGCTGGTGCGGAAGGATATTGTAACTCACTATCTCAATGGTAAGCCCAATCACGTATTTGATCAACACGGAAAGCCGCTACCGGAGTTGCTTGCAGCGATCGAACGGGGCGTTCATCTGGATGTCGGCCACGGAAATGCCAGCTTTTCCTTTCAGACAGCCGAGAAAGCCAAGGCGGCCGGGATTGGACTGAATACGATCAGCACGGATATCTACCGTCGCAACCGACTTCATGGACCTGTCTATAGCATGTCTAACCTGCTGTCCAAGTTCTTATGCTTGGGCTACAGTCTCGATGAGGTGATCGAGGCAGTGACAAGCCAGGCGGCAGCCTGGTTGAACAAGCCCGAGCTGGGCGGTATTGTCGTTGGTCAAAAAGCCAATTTGACCTTCTTCGCTTTGCGGAGCGGCAGGCTGGCACTCTTGGATTCGGAGGGCGAGGAACGGATTGCCGATCACTATATTGAAGCGAAGGGAGTTTTCACGAATGGAGCACTCATTACATGCTAGGTATGGATTAAAGCGTGTCATTAATGCGAGTGGACGTATGAGCATATTGGGGGTCTCCGCACCCACCGATACCGTTATGGATGCTATGAAGCAAGGCGGCCAGAGCTATGTGGAGATTGCCGACCTAGTGAATAAGGCAGGCGACTATATTGCCCATATTCTCGGCTCGGAGGCAGCGGTTGTGGTGAACTCGGCATCAAGCGGCATCGCCTTATCTGTGGCCGCGATTGTCACGGAGGGAAATATCCGCAGAAGTCTGCGCCTGCACCAGGAGCCGATTGCTCGCAATGAGATCATCATGCTGAAGGGGCACAATGTTCAGTATGGAGCTCCAGTTGAGACGATGATTTATCTGGGAGGCGGCCGGCTGATTGAAGCAGGCTATGCCAATGAGGGGCGCAAGGAGCAGCTTGAAGCTGCCATCTCCGAGCATACAGCTGCCATACTATATGTAAAATCGCATCACTGCGTCCAGAAGAATATGATTTCCGTGGAGGAGACCTGGGAGATCGCCCAAAGCCGAGGGATACCGTTGATCGTTGATGCTGCAGCAGAAGAGGACATCTACAAATATGTGAAATTTTCCGATCTGGCTATTTACAGTGGCTCTAAAGCGATTGAAGGCCCCACCTCTGGTATTATCGGCGGCAAGAAAAAATATGTGGAATGGGTCAAGGTGCAGCTCCATGGTATTGGTCGCAGCATGAAGGTGGGCAAGGAAACAACCTTCGGACTGCTTCAAGCCTTAGATGAGTACATAACCAAAGAGGATACGAGTGAGCGAGAGAAGGTAGCCCTTCAGGTACTCGAGTCTTTATCCGAGCTTGCTGGCGTAACGGTCAAAGTGGTTCAGGATGAAGCGGGACGGGCAATCTTTCGTGCACGCGTGAGCATTGACGCTGCTATCGCAGGCATCCATGCAACAGCGGTGAATGACCAGCTTCGTGAAGGGAAGATTGCAGTCTATACGCGTGATTATGGACTTAAGCAAGGTTATTTTGATATTGATCCACGGTCGTTGCAGGGTGATGATCTGGAGGTTATTGTAGCGAGAATAAGGCAAATCACAGGGGGAATCCAGGATGTCTAATATTCAAAAGCGCTTCTACAGGAAGAAGGCCGCACTGAATGTGCTGGCCGGAAGTATCGAGAATGCCAAGGATATCTTTGCTGCAGCGGAAGGCCATGTTATCGTCGGGGTATTGTCCAAGAATTATCCAAATGCAGCAGCAGCCGTCATCGCCATGCAGCAATATGGTGTGGAAATCGAGGATGCGGTTTCCATCGGGCTTGGTGCAGGAGACAATCGCCAGGCAGCCGTTGTTGCGGAAATCGCCAGAAGCTACGGGGGAAGCCATATCAATCAGGTCTTTCCTGCCGTGGGAATAACCCGGGCCAGCCTGGGAGAGCGTGACAGCTGGATCAATAGTCTCGTCTCTCCCAGCGGTAGAGCAGGGTATGTGAATATATCGACAGGACCCATCAGCTCACGGGTGGGGGAGCAGGCCGTTGTTCCCATCAAGGCGGCTATTGCGCTCGTCCGCGATATGGGCGGCAATGCCTTGAAATATTTTCCCATGCAGGGCTTGAAGCTGGAGGAGGAGTATTGCGCAGTCGCCAAAGCATGCGGGGAAGAGGGCTTTGCCCTTGAGCCAACCGGCGGCATCGACATGGATAATTTCCAGCCAATTATTGAAATTGCCCTGGCATCCGGTGTGCCACAGGTGATTCCCCATGTCTATTCCTCGATTATTGATGCTTCGACAGGACAGACGAATATTGCCGATGTCAAGGTGCTGCTAGGGATGATGAAGAGGCTGGTGGACAAATATGCCTAGAATAGGCGCCTTCGGCGAAGTGATGATGCGGCTGCAGGTGCCCGGCTATGAGACGTTGTCCCAAAGCAGCCGCCTGAACTATTCCTTTTCGGGAAGTGGAGTGAACGTCGCGGCCGCTCTGGGCCGTTTTGGTCATGAGTGCTCTCTGATTTCCACACTACCGGACAGCTCTGTCGGGGAGGCTGCTTTGGCTTATTTGCGCAAACTTGGCATCCACACTGCTTACATCAACAGAGGCGGAAGGTATGTCGGCATGTATTTCCTGGAGAATGGCTTTGGTGTCCGGCCAGGAAAAGTCACCTATACAGACCGCCTGGGTAGTAGCTTTAACACAGCAGCGCTCCAGAGCTATAATTATGCTGCTATAGCAGAGAAGATTGATGTGATTCATTTTTGCGGCATCACGCTAGCGATGAATGACATTGTGCGTAAGCAGATGAAGCAACTGGCAGCAGATGTGAAGGCTAACGGCGGCACGGTCGTATTTGATTTCAACTATCGCCCATCCTTATGGGGAGAGAATGGCTATGCGAAGGCCAGGTCTCATTATGAAGAAATGCTCCAGCTAGCGGATATCGTTATGATGAACGAGAAGGACCCCTTGTTTATTCTTGGCATGAGGACGGAGGAATCTGATCGAGTTGCACAGCTGAAGCAGCTCATTCCGCAGGTGGTCCAGCAATATGGCATCAGGATCGCGGCTGGTACCCATCGCCAGATTAATGCGGACAATACACACTCTCTGACCGGCTATCTATATAAAGAAGACGTTTTTGAATTTTCCGATAAGCTCAACTTTTCCGTATATGACCGGATCGGCACCGGGGATGCGTTCACTAGTGGCATTGTCCATGGAGAGCTGAAGGGCTATTCCCCGCAGCAGACTGTTCGTTTTGCCGCAGCCGCAGCCATGCTGGCGCATACGGTTGCTGGTGACACACCCGACGCTACAGAAATGGAGATTTTTCAAGTGATGAGGGATTCAATCGGAGACGTGGAAAGGTAGGATGAAGTCGATGACCATTACACGTAAAAAGGGACCTCTGTATCTGCAAATTAAAAAGATTATCAAGGATCGTATTATACAAGGCGTATACCCGTTGGGGACGATTATTCCTTCCGAGCCGCAACTGGAAAATGAATTTCAGGTCAGTAAAATGACAGTCCGCAATGCTATCAAGGAGCTTTCCCAGGAGGGCTATGTAGAGAAGAAAAGTGGATTTGGCACGATTGTCCTGCGCAATACCTCGTACACCATGCTGTCAAAGGGGAAACGATTCACCGAAATCCTTCTGGAGGAGGGGCATCAGCTTGAGAAACGGCTGCTCTCCTCAGCGCTTGCCAGCAATGAAGCTGGTTCATATGCCTATGAGTTGTTTGGACCCTTTTGCCAGCGAATTGAACGCCTTTATATTCTGGATGGGCAGCCCTACATCCATTTTATCCATTTTTTGACGCCCGCAGCGCTTGCCGATAAAGATTCAGGCGCTACAGAGATCAATATCCAGTCCTTGTATGACCTGCTTGAGGAGAAGAATATTACACTGGAATACTTCAAGGATCGTTTTGCAGTGGAGGGAGCCACATCCGCCACCCGGCTGCTGCTTGACCTGCCAGAGTATGCCTATGTATTAAAACGTTCGCGCAACTCCTATGACGGAGAAGGCAAGCTGATTGAGTATAGCATCGGGTACTATAATACGGAGCTTCATCAATATGTGGTCAGCTACGACACCTGATTTTTTCGGCATGGCTCACCAGCCAAATCCGCTGAAGGATTAGCGCAGTCAGTATAGGCGTATCGGTAAAAGACCACTTCAATTTTTTGAGGTGGTCTTTTACCATCAGAATTTATTTTTTTAAAAGCATATTTTAATTTGTAATTGATGATTTATGCGATGTGCTTATACTGATGATTTGTTTTATTTCAATTCTCATTGTTGGATTTTATATCACATTTTAATGTATTTTCATGATAATTCAATACAATCAGTTCATACC
>JAIMBU010000245.1 GCA_023511325.1 Gorillibacterium sp. | reverse complement strand
GGGTAAATCGTTCTTATATCTATTGATCATCAGTTTAATTTGGGGGCTTATTCCCGTCTCCCCAAGCTTGGCAGCAGGGGCTGGACAGCCAGGATCAGCTACTTTAACCAGTAATTTGGAAGCGCATACAAATTATGAGTGGGACACCGTTCCGATGGGAGGAGGGGGCTATGTGACCGGTATGGTTATCCATCCTACAGAGCCTGATCTTATTTACATCCGTACGGATGTAGGGGGAATGTATCGATGGAATGCGGCGGATAGCTCATGGATACCACTGATTAATCATATCACAATGGCGGAGAAGAACCTTTATGGCATTGATAGCATCGCCATTGATCCATCGGATCCTGATGTTGTTTATGCGGCTGCAGGGAAATACGACTATTGGACGCCAAGCGATATTCTCAAGTCTACGGACCGGGGAGAAACCTGGGTCCGCACTAATTTGAAGAATGGCACAAGTGACGTGCGGATGAAAAGTAATGGAGAAGAGCGAGATGCGGGAGAACGTATTGCGGTTGATCCAAATAACAGTAACACGGTTTATTTTGCCTCCCGCTATGACGGTTTGTGGAAGAGTACAACCGGTGCGAGCTCTGGCTCCTGGACACGAGTGACCTCCTTTCCTGTGACAGGTACGGCACCGAGTGGGCTTACCTTTGCTATGTTTGCTCCAGCCTCTGGCGCTGGCGGAACCGCTCCAACTCCAATTTATGTTGGTGCCTGGGGCAGTGGCATGTATAAGAGTCTGGACGGAGGAGCGACCTGGACGTCGATGAGCGGCAGTCCCGCTAGTCCGGTTCGTGCTGTAAGTGCACCGGGAGATATCCTTTATGTTGGGCATAAAACTGGGTTAGCCAAATTCCAGCTAGCGACAGGAGCTTGGACCGATATTACTCCGCCAGCCGCCGCAGGTATTCGCCATTCGGGGATCACAGTGGATGCAGCTAATCCTAATGTGATCATGACGGCAAGCAATAATGGTGGTCACAATAATCCTATTTTCCGCTCAACGGATGGTGGGACGACATGGAATGAAGTCAAGTACTATAAAGATCAAACGGTTCCTTGGGCTCCAGGCTGGCATTGGTCATCAGCGACGTCCTCAATCATGATTGATCCTTTCAATTCCAATCGGGTCTGGTACACAGACTGGTACAACGTATGGCGGACAGACGATATTAACGCTAGCCCCTCCACTTGGATCAGCTATCCCAAGGGGCATGAGGAGATTGTCACGGTTAGTAATCTGACCAGCCCGCCGAGCGGTGAGGTTAAGCTGTTCAGCGGTGTAGCCGATGTCGGAGGCTTTGAGCATACATCGTTAGTTGCCCCTCCAGAGAAGACTTACTACACAAGCGGTGGCTTGCAATATCTGCTTACAACCAGTGTGGATTTTCAGGAAACGAATCCAAGCTTTGTTGTCCGCGTGGGAACAAACGGCTGGCAGGGGAATGGTGATGGAGGGTACTCAACTGACCAAGGGAAGACCTATACCAAGTTTTCCAAGCCATGGTCTACTGCGACTGGTGGACGTGTAGCTCTGTCTGCCAACAGTGAAAGAATCGTTTGGTATCCACGGGGTTATGATGCCATTCCTTGGGTGTCTACAGATAGGGGTGCCACTTGGACGGCTTCTGTTGGCGCTCCGCTGGGAGCTGTAGGTGGAGGCTCAAGCATTTTTAAATATAATCAGCCACTCGCCTCTGACCGTGTAAATGGTCAAAAGTTTTATCTCTATAACGGAGGCAAGCTTTATCGCAGTATTGATGGTGCACTCAACTGGTCGCTTGCTAACGGTTCTCTTCCCAACAATGGGGAGAATCATAATCTATATGCAGCTCCAGGGATAGAGGGTGAAGTATGGGTTAGTCTGGATGACAGTGGGCTGTATCGCTCCAGCAACTCGGGAACAACCTTCTCCAAGCTAGCTCAAGTCGATCGTGCCTTCCTGTTCGCATTTGGCAAATCGGCTCCGGGTTTAACCAATCCGGCTGTCTACGTTTACGGTACGGTGAATGGAGTAGATGGTATTTTCCGTTCGGATGATATGGGCACAACCTGGGTAAAGATTAGCATTGCGGACACGATTCCAGGTAATGATCCAAATATTATGGGTGCGGACCGCCAAGTTTACGGACGGGTTTATGTGGGAACGAACGGATCGGGTATTCTCTACGGCCAACCAACGGGTACTTTAGATGGAACAGATAAGGTAGCTCCAACTAAGCCAACTCATGTAACCGTAACCTATACGGATGATATGGAGCTCGATCTCTCGTGGGTGGCCTCCACGGATAATGTTGGTATTCAGTCTTATAAGATTTACAAGAATAATTCAGAACTTGTTGCTACGGTATCTAATACAACCTCCTCCTACAAGGTGACGGGTTTAGTAGCAGACACATCCTATTCATTCACGATCAAGGCAAGAGATGCGGAAGGGAATTTCTCAGCATCAAGTGATCGCCTAGTTGTGAAAACCAATAAATACCCGAATCAGCTGATTAAAAATTCAGGGTTTGAAGCGGATTTAACCAGTTGGAGTGTTGCCGCAACAAGCGGATCGGTAGTCACAACACCAACTCATGAAGGGGTAAAGGCACTGCGGGTGGAAGCAGCTAAGGGTGGTCAGCAAACCATCACCGGCTTCCAAGCCAATAAAGCTTATACGTTATCAGCATGGGGAAAAGCCTCAGCCTCGGGTCAGACTGCATCCATCCAAGCATGGGGTTCAAGTGTTAACAGCTCGATTAGCTTTACCTCGACAGACTGGACTTACAAAGAAATTAAATTCATTACACCTCCTGATATGAGTTGGCTGCAAGTCAAAATCAACAATGGCAGTTCAGCGGGTGAATTCTATATTGACGATGTCAGCCTCAAGCTATCAGCCACAGAGTCTGAATTGCCCACGGCGCCGCTTCATCTGGTTGCGACGAAAATAACAGGTAACACCATTGGTCTTAGCTGGGATGCTTCCACCGATAATATTGGCGTTGAGGGCTATGAAATTTATCGTGATGGCGTAAAGCTGGCATCTACCGCCAATACCTTTTACTCAGCGTATGATCTGATCGGTAACACACCCTATATCTTCACGGTAAAAGCTAAGGATACGTCTTGGAATCTCTCTAACGCGAGTGCTCCACTCCAGGCCGTAACGAATCCGAATGGTCCCAATCTGGTGTTGAACTCAGGCTTTGAAACGGGCTTAACCAGCTGGAGCCTCAGTAATGCTACCACTGTCACGGACTCTGTGTATTCAGGTCAAGCGGCGCTCCGTCTTGGAGCAGCGGGTAATGGACAACAGGGACTTACCACACTGAAGCCTAATACCACCTACATGCTGAGTAGTTGGGGTAAAGTTGCAACTGCGGGGAGCAGCGCTGCAGTATACCTTCAGGCTACCGGTGTAAGTGGTACGTTAACCTTTAGCGGAACGGAATATGAATACAAATCCTTAACCTTCACAACTCCCGCTGCCATTTCCTGGTTAGGAGTCAAGCTTAGTAATACCAGCACCGCCAATGCCTTTTTTGATGACCTCCAGTTGACGATTGTGGACACAGCAGCGCCGACCACTCCCGATAACCTCGTGGTGCAAGCGACTGATTCCACAACGGCAGCATTATCATGGTCGCCTTCAATGGATGTGAATAGCGTAGCTCGCTATGTGATCTACAGTGGTGGCGTAGAGATTGGCACTACGCGCACAACCTCGTTTAATTTGAGTGGTCTTGTACCAGGAACGACCTATTCGTTCACGGTCAGGGCAGAGGATTCAGCCGGCAATGCTTCACCATTAAGCACTGCTGTCACGCTTGCTATTCTAGAATAGACAATAAATCTGATTTTTAGAAAAAGCGTGCGCTTAGTCATATTAACGGGTTCCGTTTTGAAGTAGAAAATAATAAATCGCTTAATAAATCGCATGCCAATTCGCAACTGAATTGGCATGCGAATTTTCTATATGTGTACAAAGGCTTTTCTCAGTAAAAGGTCGTTTTCCAACCGAGCTCAAGTGGCTTTCGACGTAGAAAGATAAGGTTGCTGAAGTTAAGTGTCTAGTAACCGATGAAGAAATCCATGATCGGCATCATGACTATCTCTTTCTTCCCCCGATACATTTTGCAAGAAGATATGGGGAATTATTTCAACCAATTGAACCAACCCTTAAAGAAAAAAAGCAGAATTAGCTATAATTAAAAAATCTCTTGTTAAGGCTAGATTATTTATATACGCTAATTTGTATAAGCGGTTAAAATCGCTTGATGAACCTATTCTTGAGGTCAATAACAATTGGCAATTGGTGTTGATGTTCTTTATTATTACCTGTATCAAATAAAATTGAGGAGTATTATATGGAACATGAGAAATTAGCAGAAGAAATTCTTTCATTTTACCTTCTTCTTGATATTGATATTAACTTCATTAGACATAATGAGAATATTACTTATAAAATAATCGATAATTTGAATGATAAAAGCTATTTGTTGCGTATTCATCTACCAGTAACAGAAGGTTTTGTTGGTACACAGAATACTTTAGAAGGATTACAATCAGAAATGATTCTTTTAATGGAACTTAATGTAAACACTGAAATGCTTATACAAAAACCCATTGCAAATCGTTTTGGTGATTATGTTACTGTATATAGTTCTAAACAATTAGCTACCCCTATCTTTGCGACCCTATTAACGTGGATTGAAGGGAGCACCCTAATGTTTAAAGAAGATAACGTTGAAGAAATTGTTTTTGCATTAGGAGAAGAACTTGCAACCTTTCATGAATTTACACGCCGTTCTAAACCTGCACAGAACTTAATTAGACCTATATATGATGTTAATCGAATTGATTTTGCATTAAAAGAATTACAGTATGGTGTTGACAAAGCATTATTCAGTGTGGAACATTATGAAACGATAAAGGAAGTTCTGTATCTAGTCAAAAGGCAAATCAATGAGTTGGATTTACGTGAATGTGCTTGGGGTCTTATTCATGCTGATTTACAATTAGGAAATGTCATTATTAGTAATGGTCGTCCAGGTCTAATCGATTTTAGTTTATCTGGATATGGTTATTATTTATTCGATTTAGGGAGTGCTACTTCTATTATCCCGAGTGAAATGAGAAGAACATTTCTTAATGGTTATTCATCTAAAAGTGCTTTTAGTATTGAAGACTTAAGGTATATTGAGGGTTTAATATTCATGGATATATTTATCAGTTACTGTTTTTTTATTCGAGACTCTAATAGTAATGGATGGATTAAAACCAATGCAAATGAAATTTGCGACACCTTGTGCAAGGATTTTATTCAGGGAAAATCAGTCTATTATTTATTCTGATCAGAATAAATAACTACTTTTATGAAGCTAACGGAACATGATAGTTAGGAAGCTTATTTTGCCACGATTCCTTTTTTATTAGGTGTACTAATGGCAATTATATGAAGCAAGCTTATGTTAAAATAAGGAACAAGCATCAAAAAAATGTGGATGCAACTCTTTTTACTGACAACAGAATTTGTGAATTGGTTAA
>JAIMBU010000024.1 GCA_023511325.1 Gorillibacterium sp. | reverse complement strand
CCTGCGCTTAACAGAAATAAATTTGTAAATAAATCCGAGCTCTTTAATTGCCCGCTTGCAACTTCAAATGTGCCTCTGCTGCCGTCCGATTCATCCGGGCCGTCCGATTCATTGAGCATGATGGATACTCCGATTCTTCCGTTCGTAAGCTCCGCCGCAGGATTATGATGAATCGTATTAAACGGAATTTTTAAATCGTAAATCGTCGTTTTCGTAGCTTCATCTCTCGTAATCCCAGCTACGATATCCGTTATCGGAGCAGTCGGCGCATTGGCGCCTGTAGGACGAGTCCAAGCCCATATAACTTCTTCGTTGTCATTGGTGAGCGTGAATCCGAATTCATTGCGCGTCGTACTGTTGGTTGCAGGATTGCGCAAATCAATGCCTAACTGCAGATTATCCTCTCTCCATATATTTCCGCCCGTCTGGCTATTGAAGTGCACGTCATCTGTAACGACAATGTACGCATATAAATGGCTGTCGTCCCATGCGAAATGCGATTCTACGCCGAGGTCTTGCGGACCATCCCACGTTCCCATCGTTACATAATCTTCTGTATCCATTACATATGCCGGGGTTGTGGCACTCTTTGCCGGATTCTCCGCGCGGGCAGAGCTTACCTTTTCAGCGTAAGCCGCGTCAAATTTTGCCGTATAGGTGTATTCTCTCCCGTCTTCGAGATGGAGCCCGAATGTGATTAGACCTGCAGCATAATACGGTAAATCTACGGTTACGGATTCGCCTGCCGCAAGCGCGTTGAATGGGATAGGAGTGAAATCTTCAGCATAAGCCTCCGGGGAAACAATGGTCAATGTCCCAGGTGCAGAGGTTTTTCCTCCGACATTATACTTGAAGTTGAATTGTTGTTCAGTTCCGTCTTGGATAAGGTTAAACACAAACGGTTCCACCATTAAATCCGAGCCGTAAATTCCGTACGGGTTGTTGGCCGGCGTGCTGTTCCTCAAACCGGATGCGTAATAATTGTTGCTGAGTTCTATCGATGTGCCGCCCTCGCGCAACATGGCATACACATTATTATTCTGACCGTTCTTTGACGGCTGGAAGTAAGAGGAGTATACATGCGCTTTTCCGGCGTAGACGTCTATACCCGGATTGTTGCCAGGCAGCTGAGTGAAGTTTGCTTGCTGGAAACGAACGATACCGTTATTGACGATCGCCCCTGCTACGCTCGGACTTCCCCAGAACGCGCTGTTGTACAGGACAAGCTCAGCATCGGGGTGGATTTTTGCGGTATTTGCTACATCGCCCATTCTGACATACGCTCTGTTCGGCTCCGTCGCGATGTTCGTATTAACCAATTCCGAGTTGATCGCAATGATTTGGGTGTGTTCGTCCGCGTCTTCCACATACAAAGAGTACGCGCATCCGTCCGAGCCGTGACCGATCATCGTCAATTTTCCCGGGTAGGCGAATTCGCCGTTTCCCAAATCTCTTTTCAGGAAGTGAATGCCGTATACCGAACCGTAAACGAAGTTGTTGAAAATCGTCTGGTCTTCCACGTCGGTGAATTTGAGCGCACTTAAGTTTCTTTGTACGAATCCGTACAAATCGCCTGAAGGCGCCGTATATCCTTGGCCTTCCGGAAGTCTCAAAGCGTAATGCGGATTGAGTTGCATATTTCTAATAAATCCGCCTTCCGCGCCTCCTCCGACCCAAATGCCTGCTCTCAAGAGCGTGCCGCCTAAATAATCGACATAGTGACCATTGGTTTGATAGGAAGCAAGGTCTATGCCTTTATCCCCGATCGGGATCGTTAAGTTGATTGCATATACGCCTGCACCTTGTCCCTGTACCAAGAACGGAGTTTTTATCGTTTGGTCGGGATTGTTGAGGTTGACGCTGGTTATATTCGCTTGCGTAATGTTAAGTCCTCTGAGACCTGCGTTTGCTTTAAGCTGAATAAGGGAAGCTCCGTTTTCTCCCTGAGCGCCACCGGTGTAAGTGGTGAATATCGCCGTGCCGCCGCCTTGCGTATGGTGCTGTACGTCCCATGTTCCTCTGAGTTCAACACCTTCGGGAACGATTACAGGATTATCCAGTCTATATCTTCCACCCGGTAAATATATCGTGCCGCCGCCGTGATTACCTTTAATATAGTCAAGAGCTTCCTGCAATTTTGCAGATATATCCACGGTCGGCGTGTTGCTTGTTAACGAGCGCGGGAGGTCAAGTCTAAGCACAACGTTTGATGTCGGTCTCGGGTGTACGTCAATATCTGTTTTTACATCTTTCGGAATAGGTTCAAACAGATAATCAACGTCATTAACGATCTGTACGGTGGTGTTATTACTGTCAGCCTTAACGTCAAGTTCAAGGCTATCGATGTGAGCGGCAAGGTTAGTGCTCTCAATGTTAAGGTTATAACCGGAATTTACCGATTTGAACGTCCCGAAGTTTGTTCCGAGATGTGCATGTTTGTCTGCCTGTTTGAAGTTGCTCTGACTGACTAAAACGTTGCCACGATTGAGGAAGTTCAGCGCGTAATTGTCATACTCGTCGAATGTACTATCCTCGAAGGATATAACTCCGCCTCTGGCGTTGCTTATAATCGGACCTTTGAAGTCAACTCCGTTGAATTGAACAGAAGTGTCGAAACGTTCGTTGAAATATACGGCAGTGTCGCCTCCGAATTCTGAATTCGAGAGAAGCAGACCGAAACCGTTAACGTTGTCAATATAGATACCCGTTTGACTGTCTTCGATTTTCAATCCGTAGAACTGCGCGTTCGGAGCTTCGTCGCCGCCAGGTTCTCTTCCGATCCACATACCCGTCTTATACCCGGAAATATGGAGTCCCGATACATATTCCCAGTCTGAACGGTGCATCATGAATCCGGTAGCATTCGCTCTTGTGTACGCTCTCGCATCCGTTAGAGACGGTGCACCATCAAGTCCTGAATTCGCCCAGTATTTCGGGTCCACGTTAACGTTCTCGATACGTCCGATGTCCGTACATGTGTGAACCACAATTCCCTTGTAGAGAGCCGTCATATTGCTGTTCACAACATAATGCATCTCGCTCGGCAGGGAGATGAATCCTCCCCAAGCGTTTACAAGCGTAACGTTATCAAGTGTCACGCTGTTTCCGGTTCTCTGATAGAACGTCCACGGATACGGAATTCCATGAATCGTCTCAAATTCCCCTGTCTTCTGACCATCTTCGTTCCTCTTTTCAACAACGGTTTCAGCATTAATATCCTGATTCGGATACCATACGGAAAGGTTCGTTACACCTGTGCCTTGTTCCATGTCTATGAATCGATCGGACACGTTAGCTACTTTTTTGCCGCCTGTCTGATTTTCTCTCTCGTCAGAGTCAACATACGTGTCATAATTGGCGGAATTATGTCCGGCATATACGGCGAGAATGGTTCCGTCGATTTTACCGTCGTAATCATCCGCATCCGGGTTATCCCATTCGCCACGGAGCTGTACGCCTGCCGGCAAATTCAAAACCTGCTTATATTCGTAGGTTATATTGCCGTTCGTGCTTTGAACGCCGATTGTGCCGGTCGTTTCCGTACGGAACGCATAGGTTCCCGCCGGAATATAGACTACGCCGCCGCCGTCATGATAAGCCGCGTCAATCGCCGCTTGGAAAGCCTCTCTGTTATCGAAATTAACGAAGTCTTCCGTTGCCGCCATCTCTTCTGTTTTCGCACCGAAGGCGAGTACGTTAAAGTCAGATATCGCCCAATCCTTCGCGTCGTGCTCCTGAACGATTGCCGTTCTCATGTATTTCGCGTAATCATATCTACCCGGAACGGTCAACTCAAATGTTTTGGTCTGGGTTACAGGGGCGGCTACCGGACCTCTTTTTACCGTCGCCGTAAGCGTTACAGCACCGCCGCCGTCCGGCCGGTTGGTCGGTATTGCGCCTACAGCGGTTATGAGAGTAGCGGCGGATGTCGTCCACGTAATATCCGTCATATTCTCACCCATCGACGGAAGAACGAGGTTCGTCGTCACATTAGCCGCAGAAGCATTCACGCCTTTAATTAAATCCCATGTCAGTTTGGTTATCATATTATTTACTGCCTCCACGTCGGTTCCGATACCCGTTCCGCGAACGACGATCTTAAAGGTCTTAACAACCGGTGCTACCGTACCTTTAGTTATTGTCGCCGTGAGGGTTACGGCTTCATTGGCTTCTTGACGAGCTACTGCGCCGGTGCCGCTGTTTATTACCGTGTTATTGGTAGATGTCCACGCCATGTTCGTGCCCGCCGAACCCGCCTCAGCAAGAGTCAAATCTGTTTCAACCAGATCCTGTCTGCTATTCGTGCCCTTGATCGCGTCCCATGTCAGCGCGTCCGAAGCAAGTTGTACCGATTCTGCGTCCGTTGGCGGAATTTCGGCTAAACGCACGCTCTGAATGATTGCTCCGGCTGTAGCGAAACGGAAGTGTGCGCCTTGATTCTGTGCGCCTATCGCAAAATTAACTCCGTTAAGCACAACCTTTGAAGTTACCCAAGAGTTGCCGCTTCCTGTCGCCGGAATGTTCGCTGCTCTATACGCATCATACCCAGAGGAGCTGCCGGGATATATGGTGTTATAGTGCAACGAAATACCGCCAGTTGCGCTCGGCCTCCAATATTTGACCTCTAATTCGACCTTGTTTACTTGCTCAAGTTGAGTGTCGTTTACAATTACGTAAATAAAGTCGCCAACCTTTACAGCACCTACATCGCTTTGAGTTACGATTTGCACGGGGCTACTGTCTCCGCTCAGGCTGATGGCTATGCCGTTGCCTTGAAGTTCTTGATTGTCGCCGGATGGAGCAAATGTGCCCGGATCGTTGAAGTCAATGAACACTTCAGCAAGTTCGTTAGCTGTACTGGCTACTGTCAAATTAAAGGTTACATGAACAGGTGTTGCATTGCCTTTGGTTATTGTCGCCGTAAGGTTTACTGCTTTGTCTTCGTCAGGGTCGCGAGTTACACTGCCCGTTAAGGTATCTATGATACCTTCTGCCGGTACAACCGACCATGCGATAGCCGTATTGTTCGCACCCGTTGTCGGAAGAGTCAACGCCGTTCTTACTACGGATTGATTCGTATTCGCATTCTTGATCGTGTCCCATGTCAGATGAGCCGCTGCGTCCGCTATTGCTTGATCATCGGCAAGATGCTCTACTTTAACTCTTGTATGCGTTCCTGCGAAAGGATATTGCGTATTTTGAGCCGTGCGTGCGAATGTATAATAGGTGTTGCCTGTGGGTTTTGGAATTTCCGCAGTATAAAGGCCTGAACCCGGTGTACCCGGCGTCCAATCGCCGTCTGCAGGAGCGTTACCGGTGGTGTTGATCGCGAATTGCACAGCCTGACCGTTCGTCGGCGCTGCTGACGATAACCTAACGTTATCGGCTGTCTCAGCAGCTGCGGGAATAGGTTTCGGTGAATCCACGGAACTTTGGAAACGCGGGTTCTTGATATAGATGTCGCCTTGGGGCACAGAAGACCACTCAATTTGCAATCTCGCTGCCTCTACCGTGTCCAAATGAACGGGATTGAAACCATTCGGAGAATTTGCTGTCGATAATTGCGTATAAACTGTAATCCATTCATTAACATGTCCATTTCTGATTTCGCTAACATTAAGGTTAAGACGCGAATTGGTGTCAAGATTGTTACCGGCAGATGCTATGGCGACCCAGTTACTACCATTAAGATTTAAAAGGTCCGCATGAGTAACATACATGTCAAAAACAAAATATTGATTCGCGTAACCTAATAAATCCTGATTGCCGCTGCTATTAATAAAGCGGGCATCCCAAAGCCGTTCAGCACCGGCGCCTATTTTTCCAGCGCCCAGCTTAACTGCGTTATTTCCGTCCGGCGCAACAGTGGTGATCGTCCCCTCTTCTATATTAGGAAAATACGTCGCAGTCCGAGCGTTTACCGCCGTCGGCACGGCTTTTACCGTCAAAGTAAAGGTTTGCGCAGCACTTGCATTACCCTTGGTTATTGTCGCCGTGAGTGCTACGGTTTTGTCTTCTTCTCTATTCAATAAACGATTTACGCTTCCGGTGTTGCTTATTGCCTCATTGCCTGAAGACCATGCTACGTTAGTTGTTCCTATTGTTGTCGGAAGACTAAGTTGTGATTTCACATCGTTATTCGAAGGATTATTACCTTTAATCGTATCCCATGTCAGAGACGCCGCCGCTTCATTTACCAATGTTTGTTCGTCAATAGACGTTATAGTGATTCTTGAAGAAGCGCCGATGAAGTTGTAACTGCTGTCTGCTTTCGCGCGTGCGAATACATAGTAGGTGTCTGCTGAAGGTAATGTGGCAAATTGATGAGTATACACATTATCGTTATTAATTCCATCCACCCAACCGGATGCGGGAGCGATCCCATCTTCGCTTATGGCGAATTCCACAGCTTGCCCGCTAGCCGGTGCGTTCGCAGTTACTGTTTTTGTTGCTACGTCAAGTGCGGGAGTCGTTGACGGTGAAACCGGAACGCTTAACGTGCTTTTCTGGAGACGCGGGTTTTTTATGAAAACGTCGGTGCTAGGGACACTAGGACCCCATTGCAGATGCATGGCCAGTCTGGTTACTTGGTCTAGCCAGGCGTCATTGAAATTCCCGGCTACGGCACTTGTCGTCGATAACTTCGTATAGACCGTCGCCCATGTGCCCACCGCTGCAGTTGTGACCCCGCTTACATCAAGCTGGAGACGAGAATCGGTGTTAAACTTGTCACCAGCGGGATTACTGTCGCTTACGATGACGAGCCAGTTATTTCCTTGCATATCTTTAAAGCTCGCACTCGGAACGTACATCTCGAAAACGAGGTAGCCATCTTTGTAGGCGGATAAATCTCTTAGAGGCGCCACGCTCGGCGTGAACAGGTTATCCCAAGGCCCCCCACCTTTTGAGGTTCCGGTGTTTAAACTCCACGCTTTCTGTCCGTCCGGCGCATCGGCGTATGTCGCCATATTACCATCTGCACCTGCATTTACGGTCAAAAGAGATACGTCATCTCCCCATGCCGCGCTGACTGTCATACGCGGAGAAAACAAAGTAAGTAGCATCGTTATCACAAGAAAAGATGCAAATAACCGACTTTTTATCATTCTTAAATTTCCTCCATCTATCATATTTTTAGGTTTAGAAGAGCTCCCCTAACTCTTTAAAACTTAGCTGTTATGTTAAGGAATATGCTGCTTTCATCTTGATATGAACCTCTCATATGTGGCCTGACCACACTTTCCCGCTTTTATGCTCTCCGCCGCATCACCTCTACTCTTCCATATGTCTAATCTTGTAAAAGCGTATCCGCCCACAATCGACCTGATGTTAGCGTTTTCACGAGCTAAAAAAATAACAGGGTTCAAAGAGCGATAAGCGTACGTGCAAATAACGTAATCTCACTACTTCTTTTAACCCTGTATTCATTTCCCCGAACATACTCTGTATATATTGTGGACTTATCTTAGCATACGAGTGTTGCAATAGAGTTCCAATGAGGTAGTCTTATCCTTTACGGGGGTATTCCAATACCAAATATTACCTTAATGAACACAGTCTACGAATTTGCAAAAAGAAGAACGTATTTGCTTGGCAGAATCCGTGGCCCTAACGGTTACAGCGACTCATTCCAGACCAATCTTCAAGACGGTGAAACCATATTTTCGATATTGTCCTAAACAAAAAAAAGACCCAGGATTTCTATACGCTTGAGCCCCAATAAAACACGTATTAACACTCCAACCTACAAATACTTGCAAATATTGTCGGGGATTTGTTTTTAACCTATATTATACTTAACGTGAAAGGAGAAATATATGGATACACTGGAAAACATGAAACAAGCGATTGATTATATCGAAAGCAATCTTGACCGCGAAATTGAATATGCAAGGATTGCGCAAATCGCATTATGCTCTCAATATCACTTTCAGCGCATGTTTGGTTTCCTTATCAGTGTACCGCTATCCGAGTACATAAGGCGACGTCGTTTAACCCTTGCCGCTTTTGACTTGCAGAATGGTAACGAAAAGATAATAGATATTGCTTTGAAGTATGGCTATAATTCTCCTGATTCGTTTTCTCGTGCATTTATAGCAATGCATGGAATTATACCATCAAAAGCAAGAGAAAAAGGCACATCCTTAAAGGCGTACCCTCGTATAACATTCTCTTTATCACTAAAAGGAGTTATTGAGATGAACTACAGAATTGAACAAAAAGATTCATTTGCCGTTGTAGGTATAAAGCAGAGATTTTCTCATGTTGAGGGTTTGGGTGAAAACATAGGGAAAATGTGGCGAGAGACACCGGCTGAAACAATCGGGCAAATCGCCGGGCTTGGGGATGGGTTAGTGGGTGTATACAGCGGAATGTATGAAGACAACACGACTGATTACTACATTGCCGCCATAACGGAAAAAGATTGTCCCCAAACGATGAGCAAGCTTGAAATACCAGCTCTTACATGGGTAATATTTGAAATAACCGGCCCCATGCCTACAGCAATGGCAGATATATGGGGACGAATTTTTTCCGAATGGTTTCCTACATCCGGTTATGAACACGCAGAAGCACCAGAAGTGGAGTGGTACTCAAACGGTGATCTGAGCTCGTCTGAATACAAAAGCGAAATATGGATCCCAGTTATTAAGAAATAATGTTATTTACCGAATAAGCAAACGAGCTAACGCCCGAAATTCTTTACAGACTAATTAATCGCATCCAGATTAAAGCAGAAGGGTTCGAGAATCTTTTATAGATTCTCAAACCCTTCTGCTTTTTTGTTTTCTAAATTATGCAGGTATTCTTACGGCCAATCATAGTCACCTCCATGGTGACTATAACGTTTGATCCGCTGTACTCCCTTATATATGCCTTTAAATGCACCACACTGGGATACCGCTAGGATCAAATACTCGGAGCAGGAAGGTTTGAATCTACAACTGTTACGTATGTAATCGGGTGCAAAATGCTGATACAGGTGCACTATACAAAGGATAATTCGCTTTAGGCGTACAATACAATATCCAGCACCTTCATTGAGCGTAAAACATGGCTCTTCATCGCTGTGAAAATGCCTGACCGCACCGCCCATTCCATGGAGATCGCCTTTGGTATCGCGGTTAGCCAGTACCCGCAAGGAAGCTTTCAGACAGCTACGACAAATCGAGGCAAGGAATTTGCCTGCTACTCGGCATTGGAGAATTTCCATCGAATTCGGGTTTATTTCGCGGATTCCTATTCATCTTGGCAACGGGATCCAATTATAACGCCAACGGTCTGTTAAGGGAATTCTTCCCTAAGAGACATGATTTCGCGCATCTAACCAGCAACGTTACCGTGCATCCTGCCATTGACGAGCTGCCCGAAACGAGGATCGCCGAAATACGTGGGAAAACAACGCTCAAGGATAATAGGCTAGCTGAGTTGTGGCAGGAATTCAACAAGTGCTCCATTCAAATTCCTCACCGCTCCCTTCATGGGCGTGGATTTGACATCTGCGAGGCCTGTCATGAAAACAGTCTGTATTCCATGAGTGATGAGGTGTTATTTATAGAGGTTGCTGGTATACGACCATCCTGATTCTAGATCTGTATATTCCGATAAAATAGAATTTATGGACCACTGGAGAAGGGTTGAATTAAACCGTTGCGGAGCTACAATGGCCCAAGCGATACGCTTGGGCTTCATTACTGCCCCGCGTCTCTTGCCTTCTCCTTTTTAAGGGTATACCGAATAATCAACTCATCCACTTTCCGGCTTTGCTCCTGAACGAATTGGTTATGTGCCAAAGCAATATGCTGATCCAGAGAGTGTGCACCAAGTTCGTTTAACTTGTGACGTTCCTCTTCCAGTTGTCTCAATAAGTATTCGCTCATCTGCCCTCTTGTCCTTTCAATAGGCAATAGAACCGTATAAGTCGTTTTTAAAACCACCTTAATGGTAATTTTAAAACTCATTCAAGTCAAGTATAAACTTCTACATAATGGGAACTATAAACTCCACATCATATACATGGAGAGAGGTTGCCATGAGTACATACGATAAACAAATGGTGGGCCAGCGTATTCGAACACGCCGGGAAGCGCTAGGTCTATCCCGCGAGCAGCTTGCAGAACATATCGGTCGTGTCCCCCGATTTTATGCTGATATTGAACGCGGCCAAGCAGGCATGTCCATTGAAACCATGCTCAGCATCACTAGCTTACTTAAGCTTTCTCCCAACGAAATCTTGTTTGGACAAGACAATGATAGAACCCTTCATAATGAAATAGAAAATATCCTCGCGGCGCTTAACCAATGTACGGAAAAGCAGCGCAAGGATTCTTTGGAGCTTTTGAGGTTGTTTTTGTCTGCGATTGGGTGAAGGAGCAAGCTTTCCATCGAACAAAAGTAATCATAATTGAACGTTTGGACAAAAACACCTCAAGAAATCCCCTACCCGCTTATTAGCAGGTAGGAGATTTTTGTTATTCATTAAATTGTTTTTGTCATGCTTATCCGATTGCATAGGACAAAGAAGCAGCTCCAATCGTCTCGTACTAGGTAATAAGACATTCACCTTAGCCATGGAGATCGATCCTCGTGTCCAGCTTAACTTGTAACCATCAGCTGTACCCG
Organism: Gorillibacterium sp.; assembly: GCA_023511325.1. Classification (GTDB taxonomy): domain Bacteria; phylum Bacillota; class Bacilli; order Paenibacillales; family NBRC-103111; genus Gorillibacterium. The sequence goes on along the minus strand of JAIMBU010000024.1, from coordinate 823 downwards.
AACCGTCTGCCGGAGACGGAATTCAATTTTTTCGGGCAAAGCGCAGTACTTTGTTCAGATTTCGCATTTAGGTAATTTCTGGTATATATCAAATGAAGTGCACATAGTTTGACATTTTTGATTTCACTGGGTAGCCCCCATGAAAATTGTTTATCTTCCTTCCTTTACAAATGAAGATAATCACCAAACTCTGAGTAAGAGTCCCAGTTCCTTGACACATCATACTCCGTTTCTCGGTCCTCAATCTCTCCCCCTTTAAGTCTCTTTGTTCCATAACTATATGCCCATTTTCCTGATAACCAAAAATCATACTCTTAATCTCATTTTCAGTTCCCAATACATTAATGTCACTGGGTTCTCTTAGAGATAAGCTTTATAACTTAACAGCCCATCTTTTTCCAGGTTATCTCGTATAGATACTGCTTTAGCTATTAAAACTTTATCATCACTACACGGTACTTCATTACTTATAGCAAACCATGTTCCATTTCTATATACTTTTTTCTCATGCATATTGTCTAAATAGCTATCAATTTCCAAACTTGCTAAATAAGTCATCCAACCTATCCAGAAATCATTTCCTTCTTTCTCAACTTCATCAATAAATTTGTCATAGATAACTACTGCATAAACTGGATTAACTATCTCAATTATTTTTTCCATCAGAGCTTTAATAAAATCATATTGATAAAATACATCTTCATATTTGTAGGAAATTCAATATTTACATTCCCACGCGAATCTCCAATGCTTGATCCTGCCATAATTCGAACAAAAAAATGTTCATTAGAATCAGTGGCAACATTCGAATACGAATTAAGAA
>JAIMBU010000244.1 GCA_023511325.1 Gorillibacterium sp. | reverse complement strand
AGTCCAATCCGCCAACGCTTGGATTGAGAAGCTGGCTAAGCAGCCTGCTGAGGAAATCGTAACGGTTATGGTGTATGGCGTTTACTACAACAACCTAGAGGATCTTTTGCAAAAGAGAGATTGGGAGGATGTAAAGCAGGACCTGAAAGCTCTGCAAGATGATGTTCGTTCAACAAAACCTGCTGTTGAACAGGGGGAAGCACAAGCCTTGCTGTTGGAGTATCTGGCGTACCCAGAGGAAGCGAAGCAGCGTTACCTGATGCTGATCCGCCAGTTTTATCAAATTACTTTTCTTCCTTGGGCAGAGCGAATTCGAGAGATCTCAGAAAGCGCTATGGACCGATTCAATGACTTTTTTCAGGCAGATCCGGAGAAGTTTTTGCGGGATTACCACAAAGACGACCCGATTGCTTTCCATAACAAAACCAACTTCCATGTCAGCTTCGCGGCACAGGTAGGCAATTATCGATATGCGTTTGGCTACCCAGTAGAGTGGATTATTTTCGGTGCAGTGAACGATCAGATTTTCGGAGAGACGGCGGAGCAAGAGAGGGTTGAACTTTTTTTCAAGGCGTTTTCAGATAAAAGGCGATTGGAGTTTATCGCTCTTCTGCGCGTTAAGCCCCGCTATGGCAAGGAAATTGCAGAGAGCTTAGGTATTACTCCAGCGGCAGTCACCTATCATGCCAACTTTATGTTTTTTCTCGACTTGCTGGAGATGAAACGCTCGGAGCATCGGATTTATTATCATTTGAAGGAAGATAAACTGCGGGAGTTGCTTGCCTTAGCAAGCAAGGTACTGCTCGGTGACTAACCACTACTGCATGGAGTGGTGAGAGGACGATAAATAGAGAGGCAAAATGAATTCTCCTTGCAGCAAGCTGTGGATTATCCGATGTCAGAGCGAGAATCATTTCATAAAACAAGCTGGGTGGGGATGAAGGATGGGAAAGGTTAAGAGAGAGGAAGCAAGCAGGCCAGTATCAAAAACGTTTGTCCGTTTGTTAAAGCTGACTAAGCCTTATATCGGCTGGTATGTCCTACTGTGTGTCATTGCGGCGTGTGTATCCCTGACGAGCGTGGCCATGGCGGAGGGTTTACGGCAAATTATTAATGCTGCAACCAATAAGGATATTGGGAACTTGACCTCGATAAGCATCTTTATCTTCGGAACTGTAATTGTTGATTGTTTAGGTAGTTTTGCCAAAATCTATTTATCGGGTAGGCTTGAATTCAAATCGACAGCCAGACTTCAGGCATCCGTCCTGTCTAAGCTGTTTCGGAGCAAAATGCGTGAGGTAGACCGTTACCACTCGGCTGACCTTATCAGCCGGATCAACGATTCCGCGGCGGCTGCCCAAGCTGGCGTTAACACAAAGGCGATGAATCTACTTGGGGATCTGATGCACATCGTTTTTATGCTGACATATCTTCTATCGCTACAGGTTTCCTTGACGCTGGGGGCTTTGGTCATCGCAACTCTTACGCCTTTAATTCTTTTACCCTTTACCCGCAAGCTGCGAGGACTTTATGAGGAACGGCAAAAGGTCTCAGCCGAGCAGCAAACCTATATTCAGGATGTCGTCCAAGGAGCAGAGGTCGTGCGCTCCTTCTCCCTTGCTGCTAAGCTCACCGTAGGTTTTCGCGAGCGTTTTGGGAGCTATCTGCGTGTTCATTCCCGAGTTCTGCGGATTGAAGCAATGGGCTTTCAAATGCCACTATTCGTCATATTGGGCGGACTCCTCTATGTGCTGGGTTTTGGTGGTTACCTGGTCATTCGTGGACAGCTTGATGTAGGTGCTGTCGCCGCTTTTCTAATCAGCTTTGAACAGTTATCCCAACCACTTTCTCGTGTATCAAGCCTGTGGACGGAATTGCAGACTTCCCTTGCCCAAGCCAATCGGATGTTTGAAATTATTGATTTTGATGAAGAAGGCGGAGACGTCCAAAAGCAGGGTTCAATGGACTTGCGACCTAATTCGGCTACGATCACATTCGACCGTGTAAGCTTTGGCTATGATGATTCTGCGCAGAACCATGTGCTGAAAGAGCTTTCACTTGTTATTGAAGAAGGCAAGACCACTGCTTTTGCTGGTCCAAGTGGAAGTGGCAAGAGTACAGTGATGAGTCTGCTACTCGATTTCTATGAGCCATCCGTAGGGATGATTCGCTGTGGGTCAACACCACTAAATGAAATTGAACCCTCCCTTTGGCGCGAGGAAATTGCCTATGTATCGCAGGAGCCTTATCTTTTTTCTGGCAGTCTCTATGACAATATCGCTTGGGGACGGAAGGGTGCAACGAGAGAAGAGATCATACATGCTGCTCAGGCAGCGGGTATCCACGACTTTATCATGAGCGCACCCCATGCATACGAAACCCAGATTGGTGAACGAGGACTTACGATGTCAGGGGGAGAACGACAACGATTATCGATTGCCCGAGCTTTTGTACGCAATCCGCGAATCCTGCTGCTTGACGAACCAACTGCTGCCCTCGATAGTCACAACGAAGCCATCGTTCAGGAGGCACTATCAGGACTAATGCGAGGAAGAACTACCGTCATGATTGCTCATCGATTATCGACAATTCAGGATGCGGACCGAATCTATTACATGGAGGATGGGATGCTGCTTGAATCAGGGACGCATAGCGAACTTCTGCAAGAGGATGGTAAATACCGCGCGATGTATGAAAGAAATCGGATGAACGATTATAGGGCAGTTGTAGTCAAGGAGGCATTTGCATGAGTAGCGAGATCGGGCTAACAGCAATAGAAAAAGGTGAAGTGAAAACAAGTGTGCCTGTAGGGGCTACGAGTCGTCAAAGGTTTACTTATATCTTTAAACAGCTCGGACGCTATGCGACAGCTTATAAGCTATTGATTACAGTGGCTATAATCTTACTTGCTACAAGACTGCTATTAGATGTCGGTATCGCTGTTGTCCAGCAGTTATTTATCAATACGATCAATAGCGCTGACATGGACGTCCTCTTCCGTTTGATCTCAATATGCGTGATTATAACCTTTATCTTGGTCATTTGTTTAATGGTTCACTACTTCTGCCGGCAAATGGCTGAATCGCGAATGATCAAAGATCTTGCCGTAAAGGTATTTGCCAAGACCAGTCGGATCCCCTTTCGTACCATGCAATCCATGCACTCAGGGGATCTTGTATCGCGCAACAATCTGGATGTCGCCAAAGCAATGAGCATGGTAGGCAACGTCGTATTCGATCTTGGTTATAATTTACTACTGTGTCTTGTTGCCTTTCTTTATTTGGCTCGCATGGATGTGTGGCTTGCCCTATTAGCGCTTGGTTCTGGTCCAGTTGTCTTCTTTGCCGGTCGGTTTTTCGACCGTAGATTGCGTTCACTCTCTGAAGTGATTTTGCGTAAAGAGGCAGAGGTTAGAGGACTGCTTCAGGAAACCCTCCAGGGAATTAAGGTAGTTCGAGCATTTGGCATGGAAGAAGCACTTCTGAAACGATACGTTGCTGAACGGGAGGATTTGAATAAGCTACTGCTCCGAAAAACAATCTTGAATGGACTCCTCTGGCAAAGCTCAGCTTTAGTCAACAATTTAGTCATGATTCTTTGCGCCGGACTGATCAGCTATGCAGCTATCCAAGGTAGAATGACAGCAGGTGAGGTCCTTGCCTTCGTCATCTTAATGGGAAGAGTTCAATGGCCATTTGTGGGCATGTCCAAAACCTGGGGTGGTGTTCAGGAAGCGCTTGGCGCAGCTGATCGAGTATTTGCGGTGTTGAATATGCCAAGTGAGCCGGGGTCTCGTGATGGAGCGGGCGGGGAAATGAGGTTGGCATGCGACAGGAATGAACGACCTGCGGGAACTCCACTTTCGCTTTCGCTTCGCGGAATTAATCTGGCTCATCCCTCACAGGAAGGTTCGGAGGAGATGCTGTTTACAGACTTCAATCTGGATATAGCTCCTGGGGAGACGGTGGCTGTTGTCGGGGCGAGCGGATCGGGTAAGACAACACTGGCCCGGTTGTGCTGCGGGCTGTTTACACCCGACACAGGGACGGTAACAGTCGAAGGGATCTCCTTGCGGGAGCATCTTGATCAGGCTCGTGAGCACATCACATACGTTCCGCAGGCACCCTATCTGTTCTCGGGAACAATTCGTGCCAACATTGCTTTTGGTTCTGAGGATACGTCGGAGGAACGTATCGAAGAAGCAGCAAGGCTTGCGGGCGCTGCTGGTTTCATCGCCAAGTTCCCAGACGGTTATAACACCGTAATTGGTGAACATGGCTCCACATTGTCGGGGGGACAGCGGCAGCGGATCGCCATTGCTCGTGCTTTTCTGCGCAAAGCATCACTGTTGATTCTCGATGAAGCGACATCGGCACTCGATAATGAATCTGAACAGCTTGTTCAGGAATCGCTGGATCGACTCATGCAGGGGAGGACAACACTTGTGATCGCTCATCGACTGGCGACAGTCCGCAACGCAACACGAATTATTGTGCTTGATGGTGGCAGGATTACGGAAGAGGGGACCCATGATATGCTCCTTGCACGCAACGGATTGTATCATGATCTGTATCGGGTTCAATTTCGCGACACTGTGCAAGAAGCAGTAAGCTAAACGAGGAGGAGGCTAAAGATCTGTGGGGGAAAAGGAGGCTTTAAATGCAATCTGATGTACGATCCAATCGATGCCGGCAACGAGAAAAACCATGTGAGCCCAGGCGGTGCCTGGGCTCACATGGTTTTTCAACGGGAAACGCAACGCGTTTATCCTTGGCGCATTACTTCGCTACTTCCTCATATTGCTCATTGGTGAGGACACGACGAGAGGTAACATAGTTCTTGGAATAATAAGATTCACTCAAGCGGTTCTTAATGACACCATTATTTGAAGCCGAATGAACAAAAACTCCGTCTCCTAAATAAATACCAACGTGTGAGATTCCGTTACCACCGGTTTCGAAGAATACGAGATCTCCAGCCCGAAGGTCGTCTTTAGCAACGGTTTTACCAATCTTGGCTTGATCTTTAGAACTGCGACTTAAGTCAACGCCGAGCTGATCAAATATGTACATGGTAAAACCCGAACAATCAAAACCCGCGGTTGTCGCACCACCATACACGTAATCAATCCCAATCAGCTTGTCCACTTTCGATTCAAGCTTAGTTGCCGAGTTTGCAGCGAAAGCGCTTCCAGCCATGAAACTAAACGATAAAATCAATCCCAAAAAAACCGTCAAAGCTTTCTTCAAAACGATAACGCCTCCCGGTGCCTACGAGGTTAGCTTGAGGGTTCGGTAAGAGGTTCCCTATGATTCCTTGAAGCAGAATCAATTCACCCGGTAATGATGTCCCCCGTTTTCCAAAATGGAAATTCGGCAATTTTTGACTCGACCAAAGTCTAGGTTTTTGTCATTATGAACATAATTCTCCCTAAACTTTTGCTTTCCTCCCTGCTATTAATAAAAAAAATAAGAAAATTTATAACAAAAAAACATGTCTCTAAAAAAAATCAACTAGCACACCACAAAAACTCTCAAATATAAACAACTCATATCCAACAAAAAAAAA
>JAIMBU010000243.1 GCA_023511325.1 Gorillibacterium sp. | reverse complement strand
GAACAGGACAGATGCTTGGGTGTCAGCAAAGGCTTAAATTCATCCGAGATTTGTTCCAGCATTCGGGTTAAATTTATCTTTGTTTTTTCCAATGTCAGCCCTGTTAAATTAAATCGGGTAATTTCAAAAAACTCGTTGATCAACTCTTCAAGCCTTTCCGCCTTATCTACCGAGATGGACAGGTATTTATCGCGCAGCTCCTCGGAAATTTGCCGTTCATCACGAAGCAAAGTCATATAACCGATCACCGAGGTGAGCGGAGTCTTTAAATCATGGGCCAAATACACAACGAGATCATTTTTTCTTTGCTCAGCATCTTTAGCCAACTGCTGATTTCTCATGACATCATATTTCAGTTGATTCAGTTGCTCTTCGACATCCTTTAATTCGTTGGGTAATTGAATCAAATCTGTATCCGGCTCAAACAAGCCATCAATGGTATTGACCATCCTGCCGACAAATCCGACCACCCTTCTCAAATAATACAGACTGATCAACAGAACCCCAATGCACCAGAAAAGGAAAAACGCAAAAATTTTATATCTATTAAAAAAATCATAAGACGCATGTAAGATATTATAGCGATCCTCCCAATCAAACCAAGCTATACCTAATCTTCCCATGTAGGTAACCGCCAAAATCAGCAAAACCATTCCAATCGTAAACAGGATAACGGCATAAGAGAATTGGGCAAACAAACGAAACGTTAATCGGTTGTTAAACTTTTTCGAATTCATCCTGCTCAATTTGGTACCCTACCCCCCATACCGTTTTGATGAATTTGGGCTTTCTCGGCGGTTCATTCATCTTTTCTCTTAGCCGTCCAATATGCGCCATCACGGTATTGTTGTTATCCAAATACTTGTCACCCAACACCGCTTCAAAAAGCGCCTCTGAAGATACAACCCTACCCCGATTCTCACATAAGTACCAAAGGATGGAAAACTCAATGGGAGTTAAGGTTAGTGTTTTTCCAAAGAGCATGCATTTATGCGTATCTCTATTGATGATCAGACCGGAAAAATCAAACTCGCTAACAGTGTCAACCGCTCTCTGCTCTGAGGACTCTGGTGAGTTATAGCGGTTATACCGCCTCAACTGCGCTTTGACCCTCGCCACCATCTCCAGTGGATTAAACGGTTTTGTAATATAATCGTCTGCTCCAATGGTAAGACCTGTAATCTTGTCAATATGCTCCACCTTAGCGGTTAGCATAATCACTGGGTAATAATGATTTTCACGAATTTTCTGGCAGATCGAGAATCCATCCATATCCGGAAGCATCACATCCAGAATCGCCAAATCCAGTTTCGTTGAGTGGATGCATTTCAGAGCCGATTGTCCTGTGTTAAATTTATAAATGGTATAGCCTTCATTTTTAAGGTAGACCTCTACCAAGTCTGCAATTTCCTTCTCATCATCTACAACTAATATGTTGGTCTCCATAGCCACCTCTGTATTTAATCTTCTTGAAAAAGAAGACATCTTGCTCAATTATACAACCACTGCTGAATTCCACCAACTTCATGCCGGTTTGATACAAAGCTCACCGCAGAAAACTTATCACTTTCTCCGATCTCCCGCGCATGAAGCTTAGCTCCGTTTACGCATTGCTTGATAAGGATTGTGCGTGAGGCATTGCTTCAGCCATTGTGCATCCAAACCGTTCTCGATTGCATAGGGAATGAAATCGGTCAACAAGTGGTGATACGGTAGCATATTGCCCCCTTTGTCCGCGCCAATCGTGTACCATCCCGTGTCTTGCGAGATAAGAATTTTTTCGCCGCTGACACCATGCGCGAGCAATTGTTTAAGTAGTTCCACATGCGTTTCATACGTACCCGGCAGGATGGAGTCAATGGAGATCCACATGCCTTCTTCCGCCAATTGCTTATGAGCAGTCAAGTCCTTGCCCGTCTGGGCATGTACCCAGATGAACCGTTCCCGGTCAAAGCCAGCCTGTTTCATGATCTCATTAGCATGGAGGGCAATATCCCCGCCAATTGTATGGCACTGGATGGGCAGAGCGGTTTCACGTGAGGTGCGAATCGCGGCCCGCAGAATCTTCTGCTGCGTCTGATCGATCGCTGTTCCGTCGTTCAAAGCGATTTTAATATAACCTGGATAGACACCACTTGCTCCGATTCCATCACGCGCCTCCTGAATCCACATATCCGAGAGTTCCTGCTCACTGGCCTGGTAAACGAAGGGCGGTAAATAAGGACGCTTATAAAAGCCAGTATTGGTAATAAGGTATAAGCCCGATTTCTCCGACAGCTCCTTCAGGATGTACGGATCCCGGCCCACATACTCCGGTGCACAATCCACGAATGTCGCGCAGCCTGCCGCTTTCAACTGCAGCAGGAGCGGTAGAATCGACGCTACGACCTCCTGGCGATCATAATCTGCTGGAGTCAGCTTCCCATCCTCCACGAAACCAACGAGTACATGTTCATGCACGAGCATCGTTCCAGCTTCCTGTTCATTGATTGGTCCAGTTACGGTTTGCAGCATCCTTAGTTAGCACCCCTGAAAGCTTGATTTTGTTCTTATTATACACATACCAATCGTAAAGTGAAGAATAAACGGGAACAAAGAAAAAGCATCTCCGACTTAAGCGGAAATGCTTATGAAAGCTATAGTTGATACGAGTCATCCCAAAGGACGATAAAGCTGGTTCTTCTTAGCTAATATACTTTTCTAAAGTACGGCGTACGGCTCCATTACCTGCAAGCATTTCATGGAACATATTCTCAATCTTCTCGCCTAGACCAATCTCATAAAGATTGATTCCAAAAATGGCTTCATCCGATAGGATTACTCGCACACTGGATGTTTTATCGCCTAGAGAAACACCTTGGAGAGCAGCTTGTAAGGTATCCGCTAGTGGATCAGGACTAATTGCAAACGTCTTGCCCTGATCATCAATACCTAAAAGGTATCGACACCATGCTGCTATGGCCAGAGGAATCGCTACCAAATCTGTTGGGTTTAAATCCGCTCTCTGTACGTAGGACTTAATGGTTTCGCCAAAGCGAATCCCTACTTTTTGCGATGTATCTGTAGCAATCCGTTGCGGCGTATCGGGAATGAATGGATTGGCAAACCGTTCCTGCAGCACTTCATCTAAAAATTCTTTGGGATTGATAATTTTAGGATCGACGACAACCTTTAAGCCTTCTTTATAGCCGATGGTCTCAACCAATTTCTTTAAAAGGTCATCCTTCATTTCATCAGCGATTAACGTGTATCCCAGTAAGCAGCCTGTTACCGCCAAAGCTGTGTGCAATGGATTTAAGCAAGTGGTTACCTTCATGGTTTCTATTTTATTGACCGTTTCGCGGTCGGTAAAAATAACACCTGCCGCCTCTAAGGCTGGTCTTCCATTCGTGAACTTATCCTCAATCACTAGATACTCACTGACTTCTGCATTGACAAAGGGTGCCGTATAGGTGTTTTTCGTTGTGATAATCACATCCATATCGCCAATCCCTTGGTTAAGCAGCGCTTCCTTTACGGTTTCAGAGGGTCGCGGCGTAATCTTATCAATCATGGATAGTGGAAAGGTTATCTTCCCTTCATCCTCAAGATAAGCAATGTAGCCTTGCTCGACAAAACCCTTCTTCAGCCATTCCTTGGCAATCGTTAAGACAGCGCTTTTTAATTTGTCACCGTTATGTGAGCAATTATCCATACTTACTAAGGTCAATGGATATTGTCCCTGCAAATACCTGCGATAGGTTAAGGCGGTAATGATGCTCATCACATGAATCGGATTCTCTAGTCCATTCTCAATGTCTTTTTCAATAATACCAAGGAATTGGCCAGTGGGGCCTGTAAGGGAATACCCCTTCTCTGTAATCGTAAAGCTGACCATTTGCAAGCTTGGATTCTCAAAGGCCCCTACTAGACGATTGTGATCATCCGTTCTACTCTTATCCGTTGTAATGGCCTCAACGATACTGTTGACAACTTTTTTCTCAAAGTCCCCACTAGCATTCATCAGCACGAGTAAAGTCAGGTTGTCGTAAGGCTTGTACACGTTGTCGATCATTTCAAAATCAAAGGATTCCGCTGCGATGATTCCTGTATCCGCTTTTTTATTGTTTAATAAAGTTTGGTGAGCATTGGCAATGAAACCTCTAAATATATTTCCAGCTCCAAAGTGTACCCATTGAGGCTTCTCTTTTGTATTTTGGGCAACCTGATCATAATCAAATTGCGGTAATTCTACGCCTGCTGCTTCCCAGGCTGCTGCTTCATTGGTAATACTGCTTCTATTGAGACGTAGCATTTATCTCCCTGCCTTTCTCTTCTCAAGGCTATCCCATACACCCAGCAAATACATGATACCCATAGCTCTGTCATACAAGCCATAGCCGGGTCTGCAATGTTTTTCCTCACCCCATAAGTGTCTTCCGTGGTCAGGGCGAGCATATCCGGCGAATCCATTGTCATGATAAGCTTTAACAACTTCGTATATATCTACACTGCCATCTTGTCCGCGATGGGATACTTCAATAAAGTCACCATTCTCAAAAACCTTCACATTACGGATATGAGCAAAGTGGATGCGATCATGAAACTCACGAATCATGGCCGGCAAATCATTCGTCGGATTGGTTCCTAAAGAACCAGTGCAGAAGGTTAATCCATTGTAGGGGCTATCCACTAGATCAAGGAACCTGCGGATGTTATCTCGATTACGAATAATCCGCGGCAAACCAAAGATGGGCCAAGCCGGATCATCTGGATGAATCGCCATCTTCACATCGCATTCCTCGCACACGGGAATAATTCGTTCGAGGAAATATTTCAGGTTGTCGAATAGGATGTCTTCTGTCACATCCTCATATGCTTTAAACAATTCGTCTAACTTAGCCAAACGCTCTGGTTCCCAGCCCGGCATGGTGAATTCTCCAGCTCCATCGAGAATTCGCTTAACCATGGCTGCGGGGCCTTCGGCAATAGCGGCTTTTTCATAAAACAAGGCGTTGGAGCCATCTGGTAGTTCTTTATATAAATCCGTTCTTGTCCAGTCGAATACGGGCATGAAATTATAACAAATGACTTTGACCCCTACTTGGGACAACTTCCTAATCGTATCAATATAAATATCGATATACTTATCGCGACTAGGCAAACCTATTTTTATGTCGTCATGAACGTTTACGCTTTCAACAACGGCTGGGCTGAAGCCCTTGCTTGTAATTTGATCGGCAACTTCCTTAATTCTTTCGGCTTCCCATACTTCACCGGCTACCTTGTCGTGTAAGGACCAAACCGCTCCCATTACACCCGGGATTTGACGAACATGATCAAGGGTAATCGAATCATTGCCCTCACCATACCATCTCCATGTCATTTTCATCGCATTTCCACTCCTTAAGGTTATTGTGTCCACAAAGATTGGCATTGAAGCTTACATAAAGCTAACACTTGTATACATGTTTATCTAATCATAAATTAATGAATTATCCTTTGTCAATCAGCTACTGATTTCTTAAGCATATTTATTTTTTAATTGTCTAATTTCATGTATACTAGTTCTTGATAATAGCATAGAAAG
>JAIMBU010000242.1 GCA_023511325.1 Gorillibacterium sp. | reverse complement strand
GACTAGTTGCGAGAGGATGCCTTCCTAAGGGAAAGGCATCCTCTCCTTCATCAAGGGGACTTCGTGCTGCTTCAATTCGGAGAAACGCGACTTTTACCGGGTGTTATTGTCCTTTGCTCCGGTTACCGCCTCTGATCATTTCGGCTAACATAATAGATGTAAGCATTTACATGCTTTTGATGCAGATAGAGAGAAGATAGGAGGAGAGGTAGATGAAGCTTGCGACCGCCAAGACCGCCAAGGGAATAGATCCACAACTCAGGTGGAAACTAAGGCGGATTTGGAAATACAAATTGTTATACATTCTACTGCTTCCCGCATTTGTATGGGTTTTGGTTTTTGATTACCTGCCCCTCTACGGGATCAGCATTGCCTTTATGGACTATAACGTCATTCAGGGCTTCGCTGCGAGTGATTGGGTAGGACTAAAGTATTTTCGCATGCTTTTCGAGTCCGAAATGTTCCGCAATGCCTTCAAGAATACGTTGCTTATCAGTCTGTACAAAATGCTCAGCGGCTTCCTTAGTCCGATTGTGCTGGCATTGGCGCTGAATGAGATCCGGACGGCTTGGTTCAAAAAGACCCTGCAGACCGCTGTTTATTTGCCGAGGTTCGTTTCTTGGGTGGTATATGGCGGGATTATTTCCCTGCTGCTCTCGCCTGAGACCGGTGTGATTAATTCAATCATTGAATTCTTTGGTGGACAGCCCGCTTACCTGCTCGTTGAACCCGCTTACTTCCGAACGATCCTTGTGGTCACGGATGCGCTCAAGGAGATGGGCTGGGCAGCCATTATCTATATAGCCGCCATTGCCGGACTTAATCCAGAGGTTTACGAGGCAGCCACCATGGACGGAGCCACGAGATTTAAGAAGATGCTGCACGTAACCCTGCCGGGCATTACGGGAACCATCATCGTCATCTTCATCCTGAGAGTAGGAACCGTCATGAGTGCCGGACTGGACCAGGTGATCAACCTGTACAATCCGATGGTGTTTGAGGTAGGGGACATTCTGGATACCTACATTTACCGCGTGGGCATCGAGCAATTCAACCTTAGCCTTGCGGCGGCGGCTGACGTCATCAAGGGCTTGATCGGCTTCGTGTTGGTGCTTCTGGCCAATCATGTTGCCGCAAAAGTTAATGATTCGGGCATTTTCTGACAAAGGGGCACAAGCTGATGAAAACTTCAAAAAAGGAGACTGCTTTTGCTGCCTCCAACTATATTATCCTCACCATCCTGACCCTGATCATTGTTCTTCCCTTTTGGTACGTGCTTTCCGTATCGGTTACGCCGTATCAGATTTTTAGCGAGAAGAACGGATTGGTGCTATTCCCGACCTCCTTCAGCTTTCAGTATTTCCATTATCTGTTGAAGGAAGGCTCGATGATCTATAACGCTTATGGCAACACGATCCGCAATACGGTGGGTGGTGTCGCGCTCGCTCTAATTCTCACTGTTACGGCAGCCTACTCCCTGGCGGAGAAAAAATTGCCAGGTAGACGAGTCATCATGCTGTACTTTGTTTTAACCATGCTGTTTAAAGGCGGGATGATCCCGACCTATATCACGATCAAGCAATTAGGCTTGCTCAATACGAATTATGTGCTCATTCTGGTCATGGCCTACAGCGCGTTCAACATGATTTTGATGAAATCCTTTTTCGAGGGTATCCCGGAAAGCCTGAAGGAATCCGCCTCCATCGACGGAGCCTCGGAATTCAAGGTTTTGTGGCGGATTGTGCTTCCGCTCTCTATGCCGGTGATTGCAACGGTCAGTCTACTCTATTTGGTCGTTTACTGGAATGACTTCTTCAACGCCCTGCTGTATGCAACCGATTGGTCTAAAGCCCCGGTGCAGCTTGTGCTTCGAACGATCATCGCCAGCTCTAGTCTTCCACCAGAGTTGCTTGAGGCAGCAGGCTCAACACCACCACCGACAATCGGTATCCAGATGGCTGCTATTGTCATTGTTGCCCTACCAATGATGGTCATCTACCCGTTCATCCAAAGGTTCTTCGAGCAGGGCATGTTGATTGGATCTGTTAAAGGCTAGGCGCTTGTCCGCTAGTCCGACGGTAGAATTGGGACGAATAATTATACAGATCAGGTTATGCAGGAAAAGGGAATGGCATGGAAAGTTTACGTCGACCCTTGAAATCAAGTTGCTACCGCAAAATAAATTTGAGTCGCAACTTGATTTCAACAAGTACTTTGTCAGCTCAAAAACTGTGACGCATGCACCCATTCTCATACTGATCAGCGCCGTTTCGTATCCATACGATTAAGGCTGACAAAGTACCAGCGGTGGAATGCCACCCTTTTTACCGCAATAACTGGTAATGCATAATTATTCGTTAAATTTACTTCGTCGCCCAAACTCTAGGCTCGTCCTTCACCACCGATTTACTCCCTCAAGGGTAAATATACAAAAGAGATTTTATTCGAGGAGGTCTTATTGTTCATGTCTAAACAAAAAAGAATTTGGTCGTTTGGCGTGCTTGCCGCTGTACTGGCAGGAAGCGTAGTGGTTACAGGCTGCAGCAATAGCAAGGAAGCAAGCAGTACATCGCCATCCCTTTCACCATCAGCATCTGGGGCAGTGAGTGCTGCTCCGGCAGTTGAGGAGCCTTATGTGCTCAAATGGTTGAAAGCGCAAGACATTTCCAAACCTTATGATCCAGCCACTGACGTTGTCATGCATGCCATTGAGCAAAAGCTCAACATCAAAATTGTTCCTGAGATGGTGGATGTTCAGCAGTATAAAACTAAGCTTAATCTGAAAATAGCCAGCGGTGATATTCCCGATGTAGTCAAAATTGACTTTGCCGATGATTTTCAGAAATATGCACAGCAGGGCGCTTTTGTCGATCTGACGGATCTGATCAATGAGCAGGATACGCCAAACATCATGCGGGAGGTTCCACAGGATGTTTTCGAAAAGGCCAAGGTAAACGGAAAAATTTACGGGATTCCCTATCAAGGTGGACCAGGCGCCGGCTATCGCTGGGGTCTGAATATGCGCAAGGATTTCCTGGAGAAAGTAGGAGCTACTACGCCCAAGACGCTTGACGAGTATTATAACCTGCTGAAGAAGATCAAGGCGGAGATGCCAGATGTGATTCCGCTTGGTGGGTATACGGCTCAAATTGGCGAGCAGAAGTTTGCTAACAATTCCTTTGACCATATTTTTGGTGCTTTTGGCGTAACACCGGGCTTCTTTACCGAGAAGGACGGCAAGTTCAGCAATTATGACATTGAACCGAAAATGAAGGAAGCGCTTCAGTTCCTGCAAAAAATGTATGCTGAGGGTTTAATCGACAAGGAATTCCCGACGATCAAGGAAGAGCAGCTGCGGACGAAGTTGTATAGCGGCAAACTGTTCTCCTGGATGGGCTGGTGGTCAACACCTAATGGCTATGATACCCAGATCGAAACGGGCGAGCTGATCAAAAGCGGCGGTTTAGCTAAGGACGGAAGTCTGCCGGATCAGGCTAATGAACCATACAAATATTTGACCTTGACCGATTCTCTTGTTGGTGCGGACGGCACAGCCGTAGCCCCAATGGGAGCACCCTTCTCCCAGATGAACGCAATCAGTGTCAAGACGAAGGATCCGAAGAAGGTTTTGGCTATCATTGAGGAATCGTTATCCTTGGAGAACCAAATGCTGACGGTATGGGGAATTGAAGGAGAGGATTACAAGATCGAGAACGGCGTACTGAAATCCGTAACCGATCTGGTTGATCCGCAGACCATGAAGGACAAGGATGGCAATTACCGCAGCATCCAAAGCTATCTGTTCGCTCCAGGGCTTAAGGGATGGCCGCGTTATCTGGAATCGCTACCGCTACGGATGTCTGAATCGCTAGGTGTAGCAATCAATAACAAGTTCCAGATTTCAGACGCCTCCAACTATCTGGATTCACCGACGAAAATCGCCAAGCTGGTGGAGTTGAATACGATGCGCGATTCCGTATTTACGCAAATCATCATGGGTGGCGACATCAAGAAGTTTGATGAGTTCGTAGAGAAATGGAAGGCTCAGGGCGGAACAAAAATCTTAGAAGAGCTAGAAGCATCCTTTAAGACGAAATCTGGCAAGTAATATCGGGTTGATCCAAAGTCCCTCACCATAGCTTCTTGTATGGTGGGGGACTTAAACAATTATTGAGGGTGGTTATCCTATGAAAAAGCTATTCCGCAAAATAGCGATGTTATTAATCGTTTTGCTGTTGCTACCTACACTGCCCGTTACCACAAGAGCGGCGGTGCCAACTTCTCCGTTGTTCGAGGACAGCTTTGCTGATGGACTGAACAAATGGGATTTATTCGGCAGTACGGCCTGGAGAATTCAGGGCAGTGGAACCGAGGCTCAATTGATCGGCTCCACAACGTTGACTAGCCCACAGCGCGCAGTGGTGAAGTCAGCCATGTTTCCATTCAGCGCCACAGATTATAGTCTGGAATTCACTGCACTGGCAGATCGATTTCGGACGATGTTCCGGTATTCCTCTAGTACAAGCTATTATTTCTTGGAATTTAAAAATACCAGTCTCGTTGAATTGTGGAAATACCCGAATTCCTCAACGAATGAGATGGTCGGGACTCAGGTAAATATCGCTGCAGCACTCCCGGGTTTCGATCTGAAAGCAAGGCATCAATACAAAGTAGAGGTCAATGGAGCTGAATTTAAGCTGTACATCGATGGAACCTTGGTGACGATTTTCACCGATTCCACACTCACAGCCGGCGGGATTGGTTTCTCCCTCAAAAGTGTAGGCCCGGCTGTCAGCTTGACCATGGATCATGTAGCGGTTCATTCGCTTGCTGCCGCTCCGACGACAGCTATGATTGAGCATCACCCGGTGACGGAGATTCCCTACAATGCGGATCTGCCGATTACTTTCACCGTTGCAGATGCGACTTACCATGCGGGAACGATTCATTATGCCTATGGGTCTGATCCGCTCGATCAGATGATTCAATTGGTGGGCAGCAGCGGAGGATCGTTCCTGACTAAGGTTCCGGGCACAAGCCAGTCGGACCAAATCCGTTACTATATAACGGCACAAGATGAGACGGGCAACCTTGCTCGGTATCCGGAGTCCGGGGAGATTACCGTGGCAATTGGCGAGATTGTGCCCTATCTCAACGATTTTGAAGCGGAGACGCTGAACACCGCTCCTACAGGCTGGACAACTGGCGGTAGCGCGAAGGTGATCCAATTGCCAGATGGAAGCAAGGCGTTCAATCTAAACGGATCAGGAAGCGCTCGACTGAATCTTCCGATGTATCAGAACGTGGATAACTTTGTTGTCAAATTCAAGGTTAAATATGAACGGACGAGTACAGCCCAGCAGAATACCTGGCGTTTTCGATACCGTGCTACAGACGATTTGAACAATAATGCCATCGAGTGGGCGACACATAACTCGAAATATTTCATCATGCGGAAGACAGAGCTGGGTGGAAATTACTATATCGCCAACTATGTAAAGTCGCTGCTCGATGAATGGCATGATTACGAGCTTCATGTAAGCGGTATCACTCACAAGTTATTTATTGATGGG
>JAIMBU010000241.1 GCA_023511325.1 Gorillibacterium sp. | reverse complement strand
GGCAATAAGTAAACGGCGAATAACATAATTAAACAAAGAGACAACACCTCGATCTTCATCAGTGAGAGAAAAAACAGGCAGATAGGTGTTGGCTATCCCCTGTCAACTCTGGCTCCTGCTCCCGACATACAGCTTGTACCAGTGGGCATCTGGTATGAAAACGACATCCCTTGGGAGGATTGACAGGACTGGGAACGTCCCCTTGCAAGACAATTCTCTCCTTATTGCGCAGATGAGGATTGGCGACAGGAGAGGCATCCATCAAAGCTCTTGTATACGGATGTCTGGGGTGCTGAAAGAGTTCCCGTGCCGGGCCGATCTCAACGATCTTACCCAGATACATCACGGCAATCCGATCACTTATATACTTTACGGCACCAAGGCCGTGGGCGATAAATAAATAGGTCAGATTCAATTCCTGCTGTAGATCCTTCAACAGATTTAGCACCTGCGCTTGAATGGACACATCCAAAGCAGAAACGGGCTCATCGCAAACAATTAACCGCGGTCTTAAGGATAACGCTCTAGCGATTCCTATTCTCTGCCGTTGCCCTCCGGAAAATTCATGAGGATAACGGTTCCTACTGTTCTTCGCAAGTCCAACCAGCTCTAGCAATCTGTCAACCTCTTGCGAAACATCCCTGCTTGGCACAATATGGTGAACCTTAAGTGGTTCACTAAGCAGATCCACTACACGCTTTCGCGGATTCAGTGATGAATAGGGATCTTGAAACACAATTTGGAGCTGCGACCGCAAATTGATCAGCTCGCGTGCGGAATACCCAGCTATGTCATCCCCGTCAAAAAGAATACGCCCCTCCGTCGGCTTCTCCAGACCAACAATCGCCTTACCAATCGTGGACTTTCCACAACCCGATTCACCGACCAGTCCAAGGGTTTCACCTGAAAATATGCTCAAATTCAACCCATCCACAGCCTTAACATTTTCAACCCGCCGTTTGATTATCCCTTTTCGGATCGGATAATAGACTTTCAGGTTCTCCAGTTCTAACAAGGATGAAGGTTGAATGGTAGTCTGACTATTCATTAGTATTATCCTCCTAGACCCGGGCCCTTCATCTGTCCAACTTCCCAGCACCGCGTATAATGCCCCTCTGTGGTCATAGCAAGAGCAGGCGGATCGCTTAGGCAGCGTTCGGTTACCAGCGGACAGCGATTATAAAAACGGCAGCCCGAAATAGACTGGTAATTCACGGGCACCATGCCCGGAATAGACTCCAGTTGTTCATCTTCAGCGGCATCCATTCGGGGAATAGACTTGAGTAGTCCTTGGGTATACGGATGCTCAGGATGGTCAAACAGCGTAAATACATCCGTCTCTTCGACTACCTGACCTGCATACATGACCAGCACTCGATCCGCCATTTCCGCTACAACTCCCAGGTCATGGGTAATCAACAGAACGGCCGTACCCGCAGCAGCACACAAGTCCTTCATCAGTTGCATAATCTGTGCCTGGACGGTAACATCAAGCGCTGTTGTCGGTTCATCCGCAATCAGAACCTGGGGTTGACAGGAAAGCGCCATGGCAACCATAACTCGCTGCCTCATCCCTCCCGATAATGCAAAGGGGTATTGCTTCATCAGCGCTTCAGGACGCGGTAATCCAACCTTATTTAGCATTTCTACAGCGTGAATACACGCTTGCTTCTTGCTCTGCTTCAGATGAAGCATAATCGCTTCACACATCTGGTAGCCGATCGTAAGGACGGGATTGAGTGAACTCATCGGTTCCTGAAAGATCATCGAAATCTTATTCCCGCGGATTTCTCTCATTCCCTTATCATCCAGTTCCAGAATATTGGTGGCCTCAAACTTTACTTCACCACCAATTATATGACTGCCCTTTCCCAGGAGCCGCATAACAGACAGCGCCGTAACACTCTTTCCAGAGCCTGATTCTCCTACAAGCGCAAGAGTCTCCCCCGGCTTCAAGCAGAAACTCACATCATCTACACTTATGACCATTCCTTGATCGGTGTCAAAAGCTGTTTTCAGATGACTGACCGCTAGTAAATCATCCATCTAGTCATCACCTTTATGATCTAATTAGCCCCTAGTAACTGTTCAAAAAGGGTGAGATCAGAGGACGATGTGTATGGCTTCGGCTCCGGAGAAATTGTATTCTCTCTTATTGAAATAAGAGATGGTGGTCAGAATACAATTCCTCAAAGTCGCTTTCAGCTCACACACATTGTCCTATCTTCAACCCTTTTCGAACAATTTCCCTATTGGTTATTTTACATCCCATTCATAGACATTGATGAACATGCCGAAGTCCTTGGGTTTAGCTCCGGTCACACGGTCATTGATCGCACCCAATGCTTTCGTTGCATAAATAGAAGGCATCGGAACATCCGCAGCTACAATTTCTTGGAGTTGACTGTAATATTCCTTGATTTTTACTTCATCTGTTTCTGCTTTCAAGGAAGCAATCAGTTTATCGATTTCGCCATTACTGTATCCATTAGGGTTACCTGCTTGCAAGAAGTAGGCTACATCCGGCAGCGGATTAATCGGTGTCAAGGAAACGGTAAGAATACCAAGATCGTAGTCCATTTTCACCAGCTTGTCTATGAGAGTCGCTAGATCTGCCATTTGAATTTTGACATTAATGCCAACACTTTTCAGATTCTCGGCTACAATGTTAACCGCATTCTCAAGCGTGCTATCTCCTGATAAAACCGCTAAATTAAGTGTTTTTGCCGAATCCCAACCCGCTTCTTTTAATAACGCTTTGGCCTTTTCTGGATCATAAGCAACAGGTTTATGATTCGTATCTACATAAGGACTGTAGCTTGTGAAGAATCCGTCTACCACTTCTCCATTACCTTTAAGCAGATTACTCACGATGATCTCACGGTTTATGGCAGCGGAAATAGCTAGTCTCTGTTTAGCATCAGGAACAGATTTCTCATTGATGTACATAAATTGACTGGCAATAGGGGGGCCTTCTACTGTGGAGAGTCCCTTTAGCCCTTTGATCTTAGCGTAATCCTCAATCGGAATCACACCCACGGAAGGAATGTTCATATCAATTTCGCCACTTTGCAGTTGAGTAGAAATTGCCGTTCCCTGCAACACCTTGAAGTTTAATTGATCAAGCTTAGGAGCGCCTTTGAAATAATCCTTATTTGCTTCCAGCTGAACGTTATGATCCCGGTTATACTCTACAAGTTTGAACGGACCATCTGTTACGGTTGGTTTTTGCATGAATTCACTTGTGTTGATGCTCTCTGGAGCAATGTCCTTAAGCGCAGCTTGAGGCACAGTCAATAAATATCGGCCGATCGTATCTTTAAATATATTCAGCGTAGTTGGAGCTTTTGTCGTAAGTGTTAACGTATGATCATCCAGCTTCTTGACTCCAGAAATATCAGGCGTGCCTTCGGGCAAGTACCCGGAATCGTCCAATCCTTCCAATATTGCAAACGTGTAGGCATAGACCGAAGCTACTTTAACATTACTCATCAGCTTTAGGGTGAAGATAACATCATCGGTAGTAACAGGAGTGCCGTCCGTCCATTTAGCCTTTTGATTCAATTTAATCGTAAATGTCCGGTTGTCTGTCGTTTCAATGGAATCGGCAAGCATCGGCTTATAGGTCAAATCTTCATCGATGTCGACGAGTGGCAGAAACATTAAGCTAGTTACGTAGGAGGATGACAGACCTACGGGTGACAATGGATTCAAGCTACTCGGTGAGTAAGTGATACCAATGTTGACAATTTTCTTCGAATCCTTTGGGGGATTGGTTGAATCGCCGCAGCCCTGGACGATGAATAATGCTGCAAAAAGTACAAATGCAATTGATTTTCTGAGTGAGAAGTTAACTTTCATTTTATCCACGCCCCTGCTTTTATTTTGTTCTTACGGATGCCCTTGTTTATTGTTGATTATATGCGATAACGCACTTGCTTCTCCCCTGCATTCACCTCAAAAGGCAAGCGGTTCTGAGCTGGTGGGAGTGGACAATTGAAATGAGCAGAAAAGGCGCACGGCGGCAGGAAACAGCGATTAAAATCTAAAGCCACATATCCGCTCGCATCGGGCGCTACAATCAGCATTCTTCCCATGCCGTAGGATTCCTTTCCATTGGTCGCATCACCGAAAACGACAATTAGCGAGTCAGCAGAATCAAACGGCCGGAGAAGGTACGAGACACCAGCTTTGGTAAAACGGATATCTCCGGGGGACTGATGGTAACGTAAGCTTCCCGCATGATCGTACTTGTGAGCAAAGGCTATCTTCCGCTGATCATCACTCGTGATAAACTCTGCTGGGATAACCCATTCAGGATCATAGATGAAAGTAGAGATCCCCTCATAACGCTGCACAGCCTCCGAATCCGTAGCCCAAACTGCCAATAAATGAATCGATCCGGGTTGTGAAGTAGCTGCAGCCGTCAATGTCTCAGAGAATCGAACAATGGAACGATCCACCTCAAGCGTAACCGTACCATCCACTACTCGCCCATCTACAGTGATAAGGTCAGAAGCAGCAGCCGTTAACATCAATCCTGGTTCGCCAGACACTAAAGGTGCCCAACTACCCGGGATTCCTTCTATTCGCATCGGTTGTAGAATCGTATGCAGCCCGATTAAAGTCAAATCACCTTGAAACCCAGCTACCGATTGCTGGCGAGATACTCTCCAAGCCTCTATCGTTGTCATTTAGAAAGACCTTCTTTGGCAATAAAGCTAGACACTAGCTTAATGAAATCATCGTTTTCCTCAATGAAGGGCATATGTCCGCTGTGTTCGAATAACACTAACTCCGAATTCGGCAGCAAAAGGTGAATTTCCTCTGCTTGGGAGACAGGGGTAATCCAATCGTACCGTGCTCCGATAATCAACGTCTGGATGTTCAGCGCAGGCAAGCTCGAGCGAACATCATACGTAGGAATAAAATGCTTGAATGTATAATTTAATACCTCAAGTGAGCCAATTGGACGATTACCGACTTCTTTTATAATCTGCTCATCGAGTTGGTGGAAATAAAGCTCGAGACAAGTATCCCACCAACGAATTAAATGTTGTTCATCCTCAATTCGACCCTCGAATAATTCTGGGATCGTCCTTAGCTGTTGTGGAGTGGCTGTGTGACGTACATATTCAAGTGCAGCCGGATAAAAGTCAGAGCTAGAGGCGGTACAAACCAATATCAGCTTGTTTAAGGATTCAGCATATTTAGTAGCGTATACCTGGGCGATCATCCCACCGAAGGAATGACCAAGCAGATAAATCTTTCCAAGCCCTAGGTATTGACGCAACGCTTCAATATCATCCGCTAGTTGCTCCAAACTACAGGTTGCCGGATCTACTCTTTCTGATTGTCCATTCGAGCGTTGATCTAGGTAAATAATCTGCATCTGTTCCGCCAAAGGAGATAACCATGGCTTAAAATCAGCATGATCGCTTCCAGGCCCTCCATGTAGGACAATACATATCGGACGACTCTTCATCGTGTCGCCGTTTGGCACATAGCCGGAACCCTCCACATCGAAGTAGAGATGGGTGCCATTCAGAGCTGCAAACATGAACACACTCACCCTTCTCTGGTATATTTATTC
>JAIMBU010000240.1 GCA_023511325.1 Gorillibacterium sp. | reverse complement strand
CCGATATACTCCTATAGTCTGGCGATTTTACTTCATTTCTTAAAAGGGTTGATGAACAAGCGAAAAGGCGATAATATTGATCACGAAGTGGACATTCTTGATAAATTATATAATTAACGTAGTGCCTGAATCATAGAAGTAGGTGCATAATGGTCCAACAATTGGTTATCAACAGTTCACTTATGATCTCCTCGTTATTTATCCTAAGTCTGTTATTCAATAAGTCTGCTTCTTTTAATAAGCACTCGTTCATATCTGTCTTGACCTATGGGATTGGATTCGGCCTACTTGGAATTACACTCATGCTGTTCACGTTTTCCGTCACTAACAATGTCATTATGGACCTTCGTATACTTGCGGTCCTTCTCGCCGTTTATTTCTACGGAACAGGACCCGGCGTTCTAGCCGCAGTCATGATTGCCTTCGGTCGGGTGCTATTGTTTGGCGTTAACTATTCTTCCGTTGTTTCCGTTATCTATTTAATGCTCGTTACCTTGGTCTGCTGCCTCCTCCACAAATGGTTGCAAAGGTCGTTGCACATGCAGTGGTGGTTGATGAACCTATCCACTCTTTGCCTTCTGGCCGTGACTTTCCACCTGCTTCTCACGGATAACGCGCTTTCCCTACGAGTAACCGCCCTTTATTGCATCTTTTTCTTACCTATTGGCCTCCTTAGTCGCTACTTTATCTACTATCTGCAAAGCTCCAGTCGTAATGCCCAGGAAGTGCTCCGCAAGCAGCTCGATCTTGAGCATATCTTCGATAACGTGGACACCGTCATTTGGTCATGGAACCCTGTAACGGGAGAGAAGTCCATTTCCAGTGAGATTGAATCCATTTCTGGGTATTCTCGCGAACAATTCCTGAACGATCCTAATTTATGGTATTCCATTCTTCATCCTGACGATGCCAAAACCCACGGTACCTTCTGGAATAACATCCGCGCTGGCAACAGATCACAGCGAGAGAGCAGAATCAACCACGCAGACGGCCGAGAAATATGGGTACAAGAGAACTTCCGGCCGACGATGGACGCGAATGGGAAGCTTACCAAGGTCCTCGGGGTTCTCTACGATATCACCGCTCGCAAAGAAGCAGAGCATGCCCTGCTTCTCAGTCGCAATAAATTGTCTACCACCCTGGACAGTATTGGGGACGGCGTGATCTCCACGGATCCTTGTGGCCGTATTCGTTACTTAAATCCAGTCGCATTAGAACTGACCAAATGGCAGCTTGCCGATGCAATCGGTCAACAGATCGAGAACGTCTTGATTCTCGTCAACGAACAGACAGGGATAACCGTTCCTAATCCGATTCACCTTGCCCTCCTAGAGAATCGGATTGTGGATATGCCCCAGCAGACGCTACTGATTAACCGCTTAGGAGAGCATATCCCAATTGACGACAGTGCTTCCCCTATTCGCGATGCGAAGGGTAATGTGACGGGTGTCGTTCTAGTCTTTCGGGATATTCAGGAGCGGAGGCAACACGAGGAACAGATCAAGCAATACGCCTTTCACGATTCCCTAACGGGTTTACCAAACCGTCGCTACTTTCGAGAGAAGCTTGCTGATCACTTGATCAACTGCCAAGCCTCAAACAGTTCGCTGGCCGTTATGTTCCTTGATCTCGATCATTTTAAGATGATCAACGATTCACTGGGTCATGAGACGGGCGACCTGCTCTTAATTGAAGCAGCTAACCGACTGCGCAGCAGTATTCGCAAGCAGGATGTCGTCTCACGCTTAGGCGGTGATGAATTCACCATCATCATGAGCGGTGTCACTATGCGTCAAGCCGGGGAATATGCTCGGTTCATCAACCATGCTGTCAGCAGGAAGTTCATGATCAACGGCATCGGGTGCTTTACCTCACTGAGCATTGGGATCAGCATGTACCCTGAGGATGGTCAGGATGTGGACACCCTGATCAAAAGTGCGGATACCGCCATGTACCACGTGAAGCTCAATGGCAAAAACCACTTTCGCTTCTTCGCTTCTGACATGAAGGAGAAGATCCTGCGGAAGCTGGAAATTGACAAGGGTCTCCGCGGGGCACTTGAAACCGATGGCCTCCGCCTTGAGTACCAGCCAAAGGTTGATTTGTTAACTGGTAATCTTACCGGATTTGAGGCACTTCTCCGCTGGAGTCATCCAGAGTGGGGTAATGTTTCTCCAGATGAATTTATTCCCGTTGCCGAGGAGACCGGGCTGATCATTCAACTAGGGGAGTGGGTGCTTCGGACGGCTTGTCGTCAGTTCCGCAAATGGCTAGATAACGGCAATCCCGGGGAGCGGCTTGCTGTCAACTTATCGGTTAAACAGCTTCAAGATCCTGGTCTTCCTGTTATGCTGGAGCGTATTCTAGAGGAAGAGCAGTTTGACGCCAACCGTCTGGAATTAGAAATCACCGAGTCGATTATGAAGCAGGGTGAGCACACCATTCGGATACTGAAGCGACTGAAGGACATGGGCGTCTATATCTCGATTGATGATTTTGGAACCGGCTACTCCTCACTCAGTTACCTAAATCGCCTGCCTATTGATGCCTTGAAGATCGACAAATCCTTTATCCGAGATATCTTCTCTGACAATTCTGATGCCGAAATCGTCACAACCATCATCGCCATGGCCAAGAGTCTAAATTTAAAGGTTATCGCAGAGGGCGTCGAAACGCTGGAGCAGCTAGATTTCCTCAAGCTCAATAACTGTCATGAAGGACAGGGATACCTCATTGGCCGTCCTACCCGCCCGGAATTCATTGAGGAGACCTTTATCGTGTCCGACTAATAGCGACATATGTGGACACTTTGATTCTAAAACATGAAATTAAAAATAAATACAAAAAAACATCACGCACCTCTCACAGGGTGAACGTGATGTTTTTTTGTATGGATCGTGATTAAAATAACTGATGTCGCTCAAAGAAGCGAATGGACAAGAGCATGGAAAGCAAGTAAATCACGATGGTAAGAAACAAGATCATCATTGATAGCACATATAAATTAAGCCCTTCAATGAATGCGATCACTCCCTTAACCCACTCTGGTGGACCGTCTCCACCGTAGTTGGCAGCTACCCGTGTAAGTAGGATACCCGCCGCAGCGCCTAAGGCGATAGTAAAGACGACAACAAAGCGGTTAATCGCCTGCGCACGCACGAAACCAATCTTGTAAACCAAGGGTAAATAGACGGATATCAAAACGATGAAAGCCAACAAGAAGAAGCTCATGACCAGAAAAATAAGCGCAGCACCCTCTGGATCTCCCACATCCTTATCCAAATCTGGAATTCCTAAACCTAATGCTTTTCCTAACAGACCAAAGACCACAAATACAGGAAAAACCACAAGTGCGATGCTGGCATATTTTGCTTTGACAATCTGCATTCTATGAAGCGGTAGAGAAACAATTAGCCGAATCGTATGATTTCGGTCATCCTCGGCTAACGAGCGGTTCATAAAGGAATAAGCAATGATAAAAACGGGCATCACGATAGCTGTGATATTGAGGTCACCCATCGAGTAATAAAATAAGAAGAATACGAAGCCAAGCAGCAGGTAAATGGGCATAGATCTTTTTTGTACAACGAAGTCCTTCAGAATCAGTTGACGCATTCGAATTTCTCCTCCTTTACAACCCGGAGTAACAGTTCATCTAACGTGAGTCGCTCCGTTTTATAGCTAGCTGTTGGGAAAATCGCTGACCATTTGTGCCGAAAGCTGACCATATCCTTCACAATTCCACTGTAGCCGAATTCACTTGCCTTGATGCCAGTCATCAGAGCGTCGGTCTGTGGATGCCGGCAGCGAGACTCCGCTTTAACAATGATCCACTCGTCCAGTAGCTTGTGCTTATCCGTGCTGACAACGATTCTTCCATCATTGATAATCGTGATATAGTCAGCTATCTTCTCAATGTCAGAGGAGATATGCGAGGAGAAGAAAACCGCACAATTCTCGTTTTGGATCACTTCAAGGAAGATATCCAGCAGTTCACTGCGCACCACAGGATCAAGTCCTGAAGTGGGTTCATCCAGAATAAGTAACTCAGGACGGTGAGCAAGCGCAAGAGCAAGCGATAGCTTGACCTTCATGCCGCGCGAAAGCTCCTTCACGCGCTTGTTCGGATCTAGTTGAAACTGAGTGAGCATTCTGCTGAATAACTCAGCATCATGATGCTCATAGAAGCTACCAACAAAACGCCCGGTCCAGGCCACACTCATCGCCTCATAGAAATACGGCTCTTCACTTACATAGCCGATACGATTGCGTATCTTGATCAGATCGTTACGGTTATCCTCTCCGAACAGCCGAATGCTACCGCTGTCCCGTTCGATTAAATTCATGATACATTTCAGAGTCGTTGTTTTACCCGAGCCGTTCTGACCGATAAAGCCCATAATATAACCCTTTGGAATAACAAAGGAAACATCCTTTAGCTCAAAATGACCAAGTCGTTTGGATAAACCCTCGATCTCCAGAATATGATCTGACATTAGGTTCCCTCCCCAATCTAAGATTCGTTTAAAATAAAGTGAAAGGCTTCTGTAATCGCCACTTGATCCATTTCTAGCTCTCGACATACGGCAATCCCCTGTTCAAAAAACTGCTGCATGGTCTTCAGCTTCATTTCCCGAATAAATTCTGCCCCAGCCGTAGCTACGCAGGAGCCTTTGCCAGGACGTGTGGCGATGAAGCCCTCTGCTTCGAGGTCATCATAGGCTTTTTTTACGGTAATCACACTGATCCCCAATTCCTTGGCCAGAACTCGAATGGAAGGAAGCATTTCCCCCGGCAAAAGCTTGCTGCTGACGATCTGCTCCATAATCTGCTTCTTAATCTGTTCATACAGCGGAGCAGGCTCACTGTTGGATAAGACAATATACAAATAATCACCTCGATACTTTCGAAACTGTTAATGCTATTATATACACAGTTTAACATTTGTATGCACAGTGTCAATGATCTTTGGAATAAATCACAAAAAACCTGTTACGCCGCCTTTTGGGGAACGGTATATCAGGTTCTTTGGGTCAAGGGTAAATTCCTTCGGCGTTTTAGATGCTCTGTGCCTCTAGCCTATTGATCATCTTCCTGCTTGCACTCCCTAAACCCCGCATGCTAAAATAGATAGTGCTGTGTTCCCGTAGCTCAGCCGGATAGAGCGACAGTTTCCTAAACTGCAGGTCGGAGGTTCGAACCCTCTCGGGAACGCCATTCAAACACCAATAAACCCTTATTCTATAAGGGTTTTTATTTTGCCCATTTTTCAGAATTAGCTCATCATTTGGATGTTGGGAACAAGTTGGGAACGCATTTTTTATTCCTTCGTTGTGCCTGCCCTCTTGTTGAAAGCCAGCTCGAATAGCCCTGTTGCTGATAATCCCGCGAGTCCTCCAGCCCACAGGCGTAACACAAGGGATAAGTCCGTAAAAGGATAAGCGATGAGACCGATTAGCAGACCGATAGCTAAACCAATTAGCGGTAACAGGTTTTTAGGCACGTTAACTGTGGCCTTTACTAATTGCACCCCAGCTAACACAAATACGGCAAGTAACGACGCAAAGGTTAGTACAGCCATTAAATTTGGATTTTGCATAGTTGATAATT
>JAIMBU010000239.1 GCA_023511325.1 Gorillibacterium sp. | reverse complement strand
GCCCCCGTCAAAACATCGCGATCCGGTCGTAAGCGAGATAAACCATCGGCTGCAGCTTGTAGCGGGACAGGAAATATTCGATCTCCGCCGTCACCTGCCGGTTCATCCCTTCCCGCCAGGCCGGCGGCTTGCCCGTGCGAATGAACTCGTACGCTTCGTGCAGCTTCATTCCGGTCCTGCGCTTGTTTACCAGGCCGAACACCTTCTTCTTCAGTTCCAGGTACACGTTGTCCCCGGCCGCCGGAACGCCGTAGGCGCGAATGCGCAGCTTTTCCCGATACTTCGGCTTCGACAGGCTGCTGCGAACCAGCGAATGATGTTCGGTATCGTAATACAGATTGCTGATGGAATAGAACGGGTGGTTCCGGTTGTATTCATCGAGTTCCATGTATTCGGATAGTCGCCGATAGATGCTGTAAAAAGCTCTCGTATCCATCAGGTACTTGTTCTCGTACCGGTTGAACACCTCGATCGCCATATTGTTCAGATCCTTTCTATTCCTCAATGTCTCGTGTATGAATCTCGTTTCTTCTATTCGTAGCTTAGTCTCCGAACCTTTAGTGAATCTTAAATGCTTTATGCTATATAAGCTGAACTTAAGAATCTACTATCAGAGCTATCGTAACTGCGGAGAATGTTTGGACTTTCGGTCGCTGTTGCCCCCAGATTTCTTCAATTGGATCCGCTATTCGCGGTTGAAATCTGCTGACAAAGGCGATCGCTATCGCTCCTACAGTTCCAAACATCCTCTCCGTTACTTCACTCTTTTTGCTCAATTCCTTTGTTCAACTTATATAGCTAGATGCTTTTACATTCCTTAACATTTGTGGACCTGCCCTCGGCCACTTTGATTAAGGTTGACTAAAGGTATTGCTGATATAATTGCGTAAGGAAGTCCACATACAATCTAGGCAGAGGATGGCAACGCCATGAGAATATTAATCGTAGAAGACGAGCTTCATCTTGCGGAAGCCTTAACCCAAATATTAAAGAAGCATCATTACTCGGTAGACGCTGTTCATGACGGCAGAACGGGGTTGGATTATGCTTTAAGCGGAATCTATGATCTGCTGCTGCTCGACATTATGATGCCTGAAATGGATGGGTTCAGCTTGTTGAAGTCCATCCGTAAAGAAGGCGTGTCCACTCCGGTTATCTTTCTTACCGCAAAAGGGGAGGTCACCGATATGGTGACCGGGCTAGACTATGGGGCCGATGACTATATCGCCAAGCCTTTTTCGTCGGAGGAGCTATTGGCAAGAATAAGGTCAGCGTTAAGGCGTAAGGGTGAGGTGCTACCGGATGATGCTTTAAGGTTTGGGGATATCGAACTCCATACAGCGCTGCTGAAGCTCTCCATCAACGGGAAGGAAATCAAGCTGAACTTAAAGGAAAGTGAATTATTGGAGCTCTTGATGACGAGGAAGCAATCTGTAACCTCTAAGGAACAGATTATTGAAAAGCTCTGGGGCTTCGATTCCGAGGTTGAACATAACAACGTGGAGGTCTACATCTCTTTTTTGCGGAAAAAGCTTACCTTCTTAAATTCGGCGGTACGCATTAACACGCTCAGGAACGTCGGTTATGTATTAGAGGTGCTAAGCTAATGTTTACGAAGCTACGAAATCGATTTTTGATTGTTAACTTAGTATCGATCTCTCTTATGATGCTTATCGCCTTCGCTTCCATTTACATGATTACTTATCAGGATGTACGAAGAGATATCGATATGGAGCTTCATAAGATATCGGAGTCTTATCAGAGGCCGCCTGACAATTTCGCTTGGCCGGGCTCGGAGGGAGCTTCCACCGATCAGTCAACCCTGGGTAATGGGCGCATGGACAACGGGAATCCACCGCCGGAGCGTTCCGTTTCCTTCATGCTGCAAACCGATGATAAATGGACCCTGACAAACACAACCTCGCACTTTGATATGGACAGTGAGTTTTATCAACTCGCGTTAAAGGAAGCCGTATCGATGAATAAGGCCACCGGTCAGTTCAGCCTGGATGGGAGCCACTGGATCTTTACCGCGCAGCCAACGAAGGAAGGGCATATGCTTGTATTCTTGGACATTACTGCCCAGCAGGATATTCTGACTAACTTAATCTATACCTTCACTGTGGTTGGTTTGGTGATGCTGATTATCTTATTCTTCACAAGCCGCTTCTTCGCAAATCGGTCCATCCAACCGGTCAAGGAGGCCTTCGATAAACAGAAGCAGTTTATTGCCGATGCTTCCCATGAATTAAGGACTCCGCTAGCCATCATCAACACCAACGCTGACGTGCTCTTGTCCAATAAGGAAGACACGATAGACAATCAGTCGAAATGGCTGTACTATATCAAATCGGAAACAGAAAGAATGGCCAAGCTAACCAATGACTTGCTCTACTTAACGGAAATGGATGATTCCCGAGCCGGCATGATCCAAGCCAAGTTCAATGTAAGCGAGGCCGTGGAAAACATCATTTTGACGATGGAGGCTGTGATTTTCGAGAAGCATATTTCACTTAACTATGATCTTGAACCTCATCTATTGGTGTATGGCAACAACGAGCGAATCAAACAAGTGGTGATGATCCTATTGGACAATGCCGTAAAATATGCAAATCCAAAGGGCTCCGTAACCCTTTCACTAAAAAAGCAGAATAACGAGGTGATTCTAGCGGTTTCTAACACGGGCGAAGGCATTGCTCCGGAACACCTAGCCAGAATCTTTGACCGTTTCTACCGTACCGATGCTTCCCGGACACGCACGCAAGGTGGTTATGGTCTGGGTCTAGCGATTGCTAAATCGATTATCGAGCAGCACAAAGGGAAAATTTACGCCAAGAGCACGGTCGGTGAATCGACCACGTTCTATGTTCATCTTTCTTGAGAAGGTTTGGTTGAATAATAATGAAGGGGATAATAAAAGCACAGAAAAGCAGCTCATTCCTCATTAGAGGAATAAGCTGCTTTTATTTTATCACTATTCGAAGCTTTACGAAGCGGAGAAGCTCTTTCACATGTTCTGCTAACAATAAAGAAACAGGACTTCGCATGTTTCGCTAACGTCAAAGAACCTAACCTTTGCATGTTCCACTAACGTTAACGTTAAAGAAACTGACCGTCCGTATGTCGGGTCCTTGTCTTCCAACCTATCCTACTCCTATGTTTCCAAAACTACTTTGAGGTTCGTGGTTGTTCCGGTTTCTTCTTCCTCAGCCTGTCCTGTACGTTTAATGAAGAAAGAAAGCAGTAGACCGACAATTCCAATTCCGATAATGACAAGATACGCATCATTAATACCCTGAATTGACGCCTCCATCGCCATATGCTTCTGTGAAGCAGTACTTCCAGTGGCGATCATATCTAGAAGATGAGTCTTGGTTCTGGTCGTCATAATCGTGACAAGTAGAGAAGTACCTATCGCACCTGCCACCTGCTTGATCGTGTTGGAAATGGCTGTACCGTGCGCATTCAATCTTCTAGGTAACTGGTTCAGGCCCGCCGTTGTAATTGGCATCAGGAACATGGCCATCCCGAAGCGTCGCCCTGTGGACATCAGAACTAAAAACGTATAACTAGTGGAATCGGTCAGATTAACAAATCCGAATGTCGTCACAATAGTAATCGCTATGCCGATAATCGACAGCCACTTTGCTCAAAACCGATCGAACAGCTTGCCCGTCACCAACATCATAAGTCCCATCAGCAGAGCGCCAGGGAGCATCAGCAGCCCAGACTCCATAGCTGTGTATCCACGTGCATTCTGCAAATAGAGGGGAAGCAGGATCATATCTGCATACATGACCATCGTAGCCGCAATATTAATAACGGTCGTTAGGGAGAACATGCTGTACTTGAACACCTTGAGATCAAGAAGCGGATTCTCGGAGACCAGCTGTCGCCAGACGAACAAGATCAAGGACACAACACCTACAGCAAGAAGTATAATTACTTCTTCGCTTGACCAACCCTTGCTTCCAGCACTGCTGCACCCATAAAGAAGAGCTCCAAACCCGATTGTTGAGAGCATGGCACTCCAAATATCTATTTTGGGATAGGTTCGCTCCGTCACGTTCTTTAGATATATAAAGGCGACAGCAATAATAATAACAACAAATGGAATCATTCCATAAAACATGGTTTGCCAGGTATAATGCTCGATGATATAACCGGCGAATGTAGGCCCGATTGCAGGGGCAAAAATAATCGCTAAACCTACCATTCCCATAGCGGCTCCTCGCTTGTTAGGAGGAAAAACGGTCAAGATAACATTCATTAATAGCGGCATTATAATACCGGCACCAGCTGCTTGAATCAGGCGACCAACCAGCAAAATCTCAAAGCCATGCGCTGCTGCTGAAACAATGGTTCCGCCCAGAAAAACAATCATAGAAGTCTGAAAAAGCTCACGAGTTGTAAAGCGCTGCATGAGATAGGCGGTGATCGGAATAAGAATTCCGTTTACCAGCATATAGCCGGTTGTCAGCCATTGATCCGTAGGCGCCAAAATATCAAATTCGACCATCAGGCTAGGTAGTGCGACACTCATAATGGTCTGATTCAGAACTGCGATAAATGCCCCCAAAATCATCACAAATAACAGAGGGCCTTTCTTAATAGAACTGCTGTCAAAGGCTAAACTTGTACTCATCATACTCAAGTCCCTTCAAATTTCATGAAACTAATAAACACTTTGTTGTATAATTAACTAGTCGTAATTTATTATTATAGTCATCTCTCTCCTACTTCACAAGCAACAGCTTTTTGAAAAATGTTTATTAGTTTACAATTGAACAGGATCTGTCGTCTAAGTAAAAAGTAATCTACAAAACAAGATGAAATTGTCGTACAGAGCATTTAATCGAAAGGAAATGAGTGCCCATGTCAATAACATCAAAGCGTACAGATCCGCGTGTAATCCGCACGCGCCAATTGATTGGAGATGCATTTATCCATTTGCTTCAGGAGATTGAACTTGAGAAAATAACCGTGAATCGTATTGCGCAACGCGCTACCATCAATCGTGTCACCTTCTATCTTCATTACAGGGATATTCCGGATATGATGGAGCGCATGGCGGATAAAATGATTAATGACATTAATGCTATCTTGCAGAATGCTCCAAATCAGTCCTTGCCTATAGAAAATGATTGGTCCATGTTGGTCAAAATTCTTGAGTATATCGCAGAAAACTCCAATTTTTACAAGGTGCTACTCGCTACAAAACGTATACCCGTCTTTAATGAACGTCTTCTGAAGCTGATGGTTGATGAGATCACCAGCAGAATCGAGGAGCGAGGCGCTTCCTCTATGAGCGTTCCGAAAGATATCGTAATCTGGTACGTCTCCTCCGCCTTCATCGGTACAATTGTCTCATGGCTTCGCAATGATATGCCCTACACGCCGCTTTTTCTCGCCAAGCAGCTTTCTCTGCTGGCTCCGTTTACATCAAAATACGACCAGCCCATAGATCAGGAATGACCTTCTGTACTTGACGGAAAAGTAAAAAGTAGCCCATTTCTCATTAGAGGACGGGCTACTTTTGTTTTATCACTATTTGCTTCCTATTCAATCAAAAATACGTTTTACAGACTTAGTAGACAGATTAATCCGTTTGCTT
>JAIMBU010000238.1 GCA_023511325.1 Gorillibacterium sp. | reverse complement strand
CTTTACTCGTAGGTAAATCGACAAAGAAAATTTCGTCAAACCGTCCCTTGCGCAGCATCTCAGCCGGCAATAATTGAATGTTGTTAGCGGTAGCAATGACGAACACGGGCTTTGTTTTCTCCTGCATCCATGTCAGAAAGGTAGCGAAGATCCGACTGGAGGTTCCGCTATCTCCCGCTCCTGAAGTTCCGCTAAAGCCTTTCTCAATCTCATCGATCCAGAGAATACATGGAGAGATTGCTTCAACTGTCTTGATTGCCTTGCGCATATTCTCCTCACTGCTGCCGACGATGCCACTGAAGATTTTACCCAGATCGAGGCGCAGTAGAGGAAGCTGCCACATCGCACTGATTGCTTTGGCAATCAAGCTTTTACCACAACCGGGTACGCCTGTGATGAGAACTCCCTTTGGTGCGGGCAAGCCATATTCAGCAGCCGAATCAAGCCAGGATTTATTGCGCTTCAGTAGCCAGCGCTTCAGATTCTCCAGTCCACCGACATCCTCAATTTTTAGGTCTGATTTGATGAATTCCAGAATCTCTGATTTTTTAATGATTTGGCGTTTCTCTTCGAGAATAACCTCAACGTCTAATTTGTCGAGTTTACCATCCTCTACCATTGCACGAGCAAATGCATTCTCAGCTTCCTGCAGCGTAAGACCGAGTGCTGCCTTAGACAGCCATTCCTCATCTGCAGAGGTGAGGTCAATGCTGATTCGACCACTTCCCCTGTTGGCATCAATCATTTCGCGTAGGACACTTCTGATCTCGGTAGATGTGGGCAGATCGAAATCAACAATGGTTACATCCTTCTGCAGCTCCAAGGGTAGCACGATGACTGGGCTGATCAGGATCACATTCTTTGGATTGGGACTCTGCTTGAGCGACGGAAGCAGATCGCGAATTTTGCGAATAACCTGAAAGTCTGCGGGCTTGCCACCGCTACCTAGATAAACGTGAAAGTCCTTGAGAATGAATACGGCTGGCTGCTCGTAGGCCTCAATGATTTCTAGACATTTCAGTGGCGATTTGGATTCCTCCTTACCATGCTGACCTTCCTCTGTCATTCCGCTTGTGACACTCCAAGTAAATACCTTACGGACTGTCTTGATCAGACCTTCGGTTGTTGCGGCAGACCGGATAACCGCTATCGCCCGCTCTTCTTCCCAGGTGGGTATGTACAGAAACGGAAATCGTGCACGCATGAGATTGGACAGATGTTTTTCAAAATCGTATACTGCTAATTCTTCCATATAAGTTCCAAAACCTCCGTCTATGTAGAATGTTTCCTGTTAGAATCATTTTTTTGCAATGACGAGCTTAGAATGAAATCCTCGTCTGCCAAGCCAATGCTCGCATACTTTTGTCCATGTATGGGTTTCAGGCTCGTCTTGCGCCAGTCCGAGTCCATGTCGTCCATCTTCGTAAATATGTAAATCGAAGGGGACTCCATGATGACTGAGCGCTGCGGCAAACAGTAGGCTATTCTCCACTTTAACCACTGGATCATTCGCTGTATGCCAGAGGAAGGTAGGCGGAGTCTGATCAGTCACCTGCAATTCATTGGAAAGATACTTGCGAAGATCAGCAGGTGCATTAGCTCCAAGTAAATTATCCATAGAGCCGTCGTGGCCGTGCTCACCAAACGAAATGACGGGGTAGCATAAAACCATGGCATCGGGTCGGCATGAAACGCGTTCAACCGGATCGTCGGCATTCGGCATTCCAGCATCAAAGTGTGTACCAGCCGTAGAAGCCAAATGCCCTCCAGCCGAGAAGCCGAGGATGCCAATCCGCTGGGGGTCGATATTCCAA
Organism: Gorillibacterium sp.; assembly: GCA_023511325.1. Classification (GTDB taxonomy): domain Bacteria; phylum Bacillota; class Bacilli; order Paenibacillales; family NBRC-103111; genus Gorillibacterium. The sequence continues at coordinate 3,809 of JAIMBU010000238.1, read as the reverse complement.
TCCTCTGCATGATGACGTACATATCGAATCGAACGCTGTGCATCCAATAGAGGCGCAGGATACTGGTAAGGGGCTACCCGATAATCAACCACGAAAGCGCTGATGCCAAGCTCATTGAGCCAGAGAGCAATTGGCTCTCCTTCATGCGCTGCACGATTGGCATAACCTCCACCGGGGAGAATAATCATAGCCGCCGTGGTCGCCTCATTATGTACGACATAAGGTGTTATCTGTGGTCGATCCTCCTGTGTTACTCCTTGAGCAAGTGGTGCTTCATCAAGCCATATGGAAATCTTCATCGTTACTACTCCATTCGACAGAAATTTGTTTGTTGCTTCAAAATCTAGTTAGCTTATTATACCATTTCAAACGATCCTACTGTTTAAATAGCTTGATCATTTTCGTTTCGATTTAAATAGACCTCCCCACACCACATGAAAGCTAGCAGAGCGGGAGAGGTCTATTCTTATTAGTCAAATTCATAGGTGATTTCATGGATAGACGGTGTAGCAGTTTTCATAGGGGGATAGCTGACAAAGCTTCGGATGTTTTTCACCTTTAGGACTTTAACATTTCTCGCCAAGAGAAGCTTATCACTAACGATCCAAGTGTGATTCTTAGAGTTCCTTCTACGAATCGCCACGAAGTTATATTTACTTCCCGAATAAATCTTGAAGCCATTGGCAACACAATCCGCACAGAATTTAACGCACTCTCCCTGGTTTCGGTTTGGAAAGGCAATCTGTTTGAATACGTGCCGTTTAACCAATAGAGTCGCTCCTGCAACAACAGAAGCCGTTTTATTCTCGAGGTTAGCGTAACGGAGGATAAGCAGCTTTTTTCCATTAAGATACATGTAATGAGCGCGTTTCCCAACAATATCGGCATTAGTCGTGTGCATCGTTTGCATGCCCTCGATTAGATAATTTGGAGCATAATAATCGTCATCATCAAATTTAGCAATGTACTTGTGATTGGCCAGTTGAATGCCATAATTCAAGCAACTGCCGAGGGACATCCGCTCCGGCAGGCGATATATTCGTACATTTTTATAGGGCTTCGCTGCTGTTTTATATTCGTTTAGCTTCAAACTTCGATGATTTAAGATGATGATCAGCTCTTTATTCTTATAGCGCTGCCTATTGTAATTATCCAAAAGCTTATCCATACAATCGGACCGTTTCGTACACGTAAGAATGGAAACGGCGTTCTTCGTGCGGGAAGTGGTGGATGTCTTCATGTTTTGATGCCTTTTGGTTTTCTGCTGACAAACCGCTTAAAGTCTTGAACCTCTGGAATCCTTTGGTGATGAGCAATTAGCTTTTTATCGCTGATGATCCACGTATGCTTGTATGAGTTTCTCCTGCGTATGGCGACAAAATTATATTTTCCAGCAGAATATATTTTGTACCCTTGCTTGTTGCTCCTTCTGCAGAACGTATCGTCTTCACCGACGCTTTGATTAGGAAAGCGAACTTTGCTAAACACCTTTCGTTTAAAGACAAGTGTAGCGCCAGGAAGCACGGAAACATATCGATTCTCGTCTTGTGGAAAGCGAAGGATGAGAGTGTTGGAACCACGCAAAAACATATAATGCGCCCTTTTTCCGATGATATCTGCGTTTGTTCTCTTAAATACCATTAAGCAGTCTGTCAAATAGTAGGGTGCATAATAATCGTCATCATCAAACTTGGCAATGTAGTCATATTTCGTTTTCTTTATGGCAAAATTTAAGCATGCACCAAGGGAATAATGCTCGGGCAAGCGGAAAACCTTTACGTTTAGCAGCTTCTTGGCTCTGTTTTGATAAGATGCTAACGGGATGCTGTTGTCGTTGACGATAACGATGAGTTCCTTCTTTGCGTGGCGTTGCCTGCTGTAATTTAGAAACAGGTTCTTTGTGTAGTCTTGGCGATTCGTAATCGTAATAATGGAAACACTTTGTCTTATTTTTGAGTTTATTTTTTGAGCTTCCATTATATCAGCACCACTCCTCTATAATGCTTAGAAGATATCACATAATAGAGTATGTAAATGGTAGCCGAGGGTAACGGCTTATGCGCCAAAAGGTTGCAGTCCAGGACCTATTAGGATCTAGGTAACCAAAAGGTGCCTACTTGTGGAATCACCATTAACCAAGTACGATATTTATAGCTATGGATCGCGTCAGAAACAGCAACAATCACGCGCAGATCCGGAGGGAGGAATGACTGTGAAGGTCATCGCATTTAATGGCAGTCCGAGAAAGGACGGCAATACGGCTCAGAGCATTCGGATGGTATTGCAGGAATTGGAGTCGGAAGGAATTGAAACGGAGTTCATTCAACTGGGCGGACGTAAAGTGTTTGGGTGTCTGGCTTGCGGTAAATGCTTCACCAATAAAGACAACCGCTGCGCTCGCAAGGACGACGAAATGAACACCTTCATCGGCAAAATGGAGGAAGCGGACGGCATTATTATCGGCTCGCCCACCTACTTCAGTAACGTTTCAACGGAGGTCAAGGCGCTGATCGACCGCTGCGGCTACGTCGCAAAGGCCAACGGTGGCGATATGCTTCGGGGCAAGGTTGGAACGGCTGTCGTATCCGCTCGCAGAGCTGGCGCAACCTTCACTTACTCCGCGATCAACTTCTTTTTTGGCATCTCAGAGATGACTATAGCCAGCTCGAGCTATTGGAATATGACATTGTCGCTACAACCGGGCGATGTGCAGCAGGATGAAGAGGGTAAGCGGACCTTCGTAACGCTAGGCCGTAGCATGGCAAGGCTCGTGAAGCAGACGAAGCGCGACGTTGAAACGGTTTGATTTTAATGGAGGAGATGTAACACAATGGATGTAAGAGAAGCGATCGAACAACGCTATAGCGTTCGGGGCTACAAGCCGGATCTGGTTGAGGACGAGAAGCTGCAGCAAATCTTGGAGGCGGCGCAGCTCGCACCGACCTGTGTAAATCTGCAAGCCTTCCGAATTCTCGTTATCCCGACGGCAGGGCGACAGGAGCAGCTCAAGCAGATTTATAAACCAGAATGGTTCGTAGAAGCACCGCTTCTTCTCGGCATATGCATCGTGAAGGAGAAGGGCTGGGTACGCCGCGATGGTAGGTACTACGGGGATGTGGATGCTGCTATTGTGATGGATCATATCATCCTGACCGCCACCAGCCTGGGGCTTGGCACCTGCTGGGTCGCCGCCTTCAAGCTAGATGTTGCCAAAGCAGTGCTGGAGCTGGACGACACCCTTGATCTTATTGCCTTTACTCCGATTGGCTATGCCCGTACCTTACCACCTGAACGTACAAGGAAACCGCTAACGGAGCTTGTTATCTACAAATAATAAGCAATAAGCTCGAATCAGTGCTTGACTGGATTCGGGCTTTTTACTTTTTCGATGAGCAGAGCACTCATTTTAGGTGGGACAAGATTCTTTGGTAAAAGGCTGGTTGAGAATCTAATTCATGAAGCCAAGCCATGGGTTAACTTAATCGCGAATCCAGCCATCCTCGATGATTAGTTCACGAATCCACTTAGCGGGACTTCCTCCGACCAATACATGGCTAGGAATATCTTTGTTGACGGTACTCTTAGCTGCGATTACAGAATGATCGCCAATGGTGACTCCCGGAAGAATGGTGCAATCGGCGCCAATCCAAACGTTATTTCCGATTACTATTTTTTGGCTGAGTTCACCATGGTCGGTCGAGTCCAGCCGATGGTAGTTACTATCAAAAATACTTGTTCGTGGACCAATCTTAACGTTATTTCCTATGATAATTTCTTTGTTAGCTGCGATTCCCACTCCAGCATTTATG
>JAIMBU010000237.1 GCA_023511325.1 Gorillibacterium sp. | reverse complement strand
GCGGAATATACCGCAGATATCATGATTGTGGCTATTGGTCGCCTGGCAAATACGGAAGGGATTGGTCTAGAGAACACTGATATTACCCTGGAAAAAGGATATATTAAAACAGATGGCTTCATGCAGACCGCAGAAAATCATATCTACGCAGTTGGTGACGTCAATGGACGGATGCAGCTTGCCCATGCAGCAGCACATCAAGCAGTGACTGCGATCAAACGGATTGCTGGACTAAGTCCGCATCCCTTTGACATTAATCTTGTGCCGCGGTGTATCTACACTCGCTTTCAAGTGGCAACGCTTGGGTTGACGGAGAAGCAAGCGGTGGCACAGGGAAGAACAGTCAAGATCGGTAAATTTCCTTTCCGTGCTTTAGGTAAAGCACTTGTTTATGGCGAAACAGAGGGCTTTGTTAAAGTTGTTGCTGACAAAGACAGCGATGACCTGCTAGGTGTTCATATGATCGGACCGCATGTTACCGAGCATATCTCTGAAGCCGCACTGGCTAGTTTTCTGAACGCGACCGCATGGGAGGTTGGCCATACCATTCATCCGCACCCTACCTTGTCTGAAGCCATGGCAGAGGCGATGCTTGCAGTTGATGGTTTGGCACTCAATATGTAAAGCTAAAAGTAAAACAAGACTAAATGTTTATTCAGCATCCTTTGCCGTCGTGCGTTTACCGATACGAGATCTGAATTCACCTTATCAAAAACATATAAATTATGCTGAAGTTAAAAAGTCCGAACTGTGCAGTTCGGACTTTTTTGATTGGCCGAGGCAACCTAAGTCTCTTCGGCAAATACGCCTTCAATGATGTCATTGGTGATCCGTTTAGTAATCTGGACTGGACACATAGGGGCGGGAATCATCGATTATCGAACTCAGCGCAATGTGTGGATCACCTGTTTACTGGTAGTCTGGCTATCTGGCTTTGCTAGCCTTACGACAAGGTAAACAATAAGTCATTACCATTAAGACCACTTGCACTTGCCTGTTTATTTTAATTTTGCAGCAAAAAAATGTGGATATTGTTTTCATCCGACAGAAGGATTGTGTTATAGTGTATGTATGGTCAAGTAATAGGACCAGGTATTAAAAAATGACAAGGCTTGCAACCCTTACAGGTTATCCAAGCTTTGACGAATAAGGAGGCTGGCTCCATTGTCAATTGGCCAATTGGCGAAGCACAGAGGTTTGGGGTTGTCCGATGAGCAGGCAGTTCTGATGTATCGCAATATGATCAAGGCGCGAAAATTTGATGAAATGGCAATGATGCTGCAGAGAACAGGCAAGATTACTTTTTTCGTCTCAGGGATTGGTCAGGAAGTATCGCAGGTGGCAGCAGCACAAGCACTTCAGTCACATAAGGATTATTTTCTACCTTATTATCGAGATTACGGTTTTGTCTTGTCTGTTGGCATGACGCTTAAAGAACTGATGCTTTCACTGTTTAACCGTGGGGAAGATCCAACAAGTGGTGGACGCCAGATGGTCGGGCATTTTAGCCATAAGCAACATCACATTGTGACGGGCTCCAGTCCGGTAACCACACAGGTTCCTCATGCTGTTGGTTTTGCACTCGCTGCCAAAATAAAAAAACAGGATTTTGTCTCTTACGTCACCTTTGGAGAAGGCTCAAGCAATCAGGGAGATTTCCATGAGGGCTGTAATTTTGCTGGTGTCCATAAGCTACCGGTGATTTTTCTCTGTGAGAATAACCAATATGCAATCTCGATACCCGTGCATCGGCAGGTGGCGGGAAACATATATGAACGGGCAAAAGGCTACGGATTCCCTGGCTATCGAGTGGATGGCAATGATCCGCTTGAGGTCTATCGAGTAGTGAAGGAAGCGCGTGAGCGGGCTGTTAGTGGACAAGGTCCCACACTGATCGAAGCGATGATGTATCGATTGTCACCGCATTCAACTTCTGATAACGACATGCAGTATCGTACCAAAGAAGAGGTTGAGGAGCACCGCAAGTTGGATGGTATTCCCTTATATCGTGACTATCTGATTGAATGTGGCATTTGGAGCCAAGCACAGGATCAGGAATGGCTGGCCGAAGTCGCGCAAGAACTCCGGGATGCTGTGCGTTACGCGGAGGAAGCACCTTATGGCAAAGGTGAGGACCTGTTCCATCACGTTTATGCCGAAACGCAGGAGGGGAAGTAAGCAAATGGCTGTTATTACTTATCTGGAAGCGATTCGGAGTGCCATGCTGGAAGAGATGCAGCGCGATGATAACGTGTTTATTATGGGTGAGGATGTAGGTAAAGGTGGCGTATTTAACGCAACCAAAGGTTTTCGTGATCAATTTGGCGAGGAGCGCTGCATGGATACGCCACTGGCGGAATCAGCGATTGCTGGTGTTGCCATCGGGGCGGCGATGTATGGCATGCGACCAATTGCAGAGATCCAGTTCGCTGATTTTATCTTGCCTGCCACCAATCAAATCATCAGTGAAGCAGCGAAGATTCGCTATCGCTCGAACAATGACTGGAATTGTCCAATCGTTATTCGTGCTCCTTACGGAGCGACGGGTGGAGGCGCAATTTACCATTCTCAATGTACAGAATCGGTCTTCTTCGGGACTCCGGGGCTAAAGATCGTGGTACCTTCCAATCCTTATGATGCCAAAGGGCTGATGAAGGCAGCGATTCGCGATGAAGATCCTGTTATGTTCTTTGAACATAAAAAATGCTATTTATCCATAACCGGAGAAGTTCCGGATGAAGACTATATCGTGCCGATCGGGAAAGCCAAGGTCGTACGCGAAGGTGAAGATATCACTGTGATTTCTTACGGAATGACAGTAAACCATGCGCTTAAGGCTGCAGAGCAGTTAGCTATTGAAGGCATTGAGGTTCATGTTCTTGATCTACGTTCTTTGGCCCCCCTTGATAAGGAGGCGATTCTTGAAGCGGCCACCCACACGGGTAAGGTGCTGATTATTCATGAAGATAACAAAACAGGTGGTATTGGCGCTGAGGTGTCTGCGATCATCTCAGAAGAGCTGTTCTATGATCTCGACGCTCCGATCATGCGTTTGTGTGGACCTGATGTACCTGCGGTTAGTATGAACCCTTTGCAGGAGAAGGTATTTTTGCTAAATCCGGATAAAATAGCTGAAGCTATGCGCAAGTTGGCGGCAATTTAAGGAGTTTGAAGCTGAATATGTCTTAAATCGTTACCATTTATTGGTACGAAAAATTATATCAATGAAACATAATTAGAACGTGGACTTTTAGATAAAGTGAGGGAATAACGGATGATGGAGAGTGGAAACAGAGGAACAGCGGTGCCTGTTCCCCATCTGGCGGAAAGCCTGGTTGCTGCAACTGTGGGCAAATGGCTCAAGCAGCCGGGGGATTTCGTCACGCAATATGAAGTGATTTGTGAGCTGATCACGGAGAAGGTCAATGTAGAAATGCCGTCTCCGTTTGAAGGGACGATCACAGCGATCGTCGTTGCCGAGGGAATGACGGCGGGTGTGGGCGAAGCGCTCTGCTATATTCAGGAGCAGAGTAGTGCATCTCCGCAGAGCGCTGCGGAGCAACAAGTTCGCGCGCCGCGCGGCCCTGAACCTGCCCTTGGGGCAGATTCAGGGGCAGCGGCACAGCATAGCCCTCTGCCGCCGAGCGCGGCGGCAGGGCTAGCCGCTAGCGGCGGCGAGATGCACGGCCGGTATTCTCCGGCTGTGCTGAAGGTTGCCGCCGAGCGCGGCGTTGCCTTAGCCGCTGTGCCTGGCACGGGCATGGGCGGGCGCGTCACGCGCAAGGACGTGCTCGTGTACGCCGAGCAGGCTGCGCGCACTGGCGCCAGTAGCGCGGCGGCGGCTTGGAGCGCAGGCGTAACGCCTGTGCTCCAAGCCCAACGCCTCGCAGCACCGCTTGCTGCGCCAGCATATGCCACAGCGCCGCTAGCCCAGCAGGCACCTGCTGGGCCGGCGCGGACAAGCGGCCTGCATCTCACCGATGAACTAGCCACCCCTCTCACGGATGTCGGTGGGGGAAGTGGCGGTCGCGGTGAGTCATTTATTGATGTGACGCCGATTAGGGCCACCATTGCCAGCCGCATGCGGCAAAGCGTTTCGGAAATTCCGCACGCTTGGACGATGGTAGAGGTTGACGTTACGAATCTCGTTCAGCTCCGCACGAAGTTGAAGGATGATTTCATGCGCAAGGAAGGTGTCAATCTAACCTATCTGGCCTTCCTGCTGAAGGCAGTTGTCAATGCGATTAAGGATTACCCCATCATCAACTCGGTCTGGGCCGTTGATAAAATTATTGTCAAAAGGGACATCAACATCTCCCTTGCAGTAGGTACAGATGAGATGGTGATCACACCTGTGATCAAGAAGGCAGATCAGAAGAACATTGCCGGTCTTGCGCAGGAGATTGACGCCCTGACCAAAAAAGCGCGTTCAGGCAAGCTCACGCTGGATGATTTACAAGGCGGGACATTTACCGTCAATAATACGGGTTCCTTTGGTTCTCTGTTATCGTATCCGATAATTAATTACCCACAAGCGGCAATTCTTACCTTCGAATCCATTGTTAAAAAGCCCGTGGTCATTAACGATATGATTGCCGTCAGATCGATGGTTAATATGTGTCTGTCACTGGATCATCGGATTCTAGATGGAGTCATTTGTGGCCGTTTTCTCCAACGGATTAAAGAGAATATGGAGAGTTATGGTATGCAAACATCAGTATATTAAAGCGGAGAAGGGTATTTTTAACCTGAACCGATCAGCGGATGATCCATCCTTTTCTGTTCAAGGTTGATCATCTGCTTCTGCTCAGAGGGAGATCTTCTTTTTCTGTTCAGAGATAAATCATCTGTTCTCAAAGATAAATCATCCTTTTCTGTTCTATAACGAAACAATCCTGTTATGTCTCTTTTAGTGAGTGATACTGGGAAAAAACAAATAGGTCCAGAGAGTTGACCTCTCGGACCTTATTTTTGTTTGAACGATCAGGGTAACAACGAATTTAGTCGCATTGGACAGAATAAGCGGAAGTAGACGTGCTTTTTCAAACTGTCGAGAAAGTCGCTTTTATCTGTAAAAAAGGCCGATAAACCCTTGATACGTAAGGACGCTCAAATCCAGAAATAGACCTTCTCGAAAGTCTGATACAGATGGACTTTTCCAGTTAATCAGGGAACAAAGGAACTTTTCGATGATTCAACAGCATATTATCCAGTTATCTCAGCTAGCCTAGTTCATTCATGGGCAGGCCTAAATAGGAATGTTTGCCCTAGATTATAAATATGCAGCAGAGATTTGGAGTTGTTTTACTGCAAGAAAGAGCTAAAAGCCAATAATAAAGTAGACAGCAGCATGCTGCCAATCATCAGCCACAGAACAACGCGAAAAACAAATTTGTTCTTATTCAAGTGTACGACTCCCCTTTTCAGGACATAGTGAAACGAGTAAGATAAGATGGACATGCAAAAAGGTTGTTAATATATTTTACCCTAATCAGGTGAGCGGAGGAAGACCTATGGTTCAACAAGATCGAATTATTGAAGAATTTATGGAACTTGTCCAGATCGATAGCGAAACAAAACATGAGCAAGAGATCGCCCGTGTACTTAAGCAGAAGTTCGCTGAGCTTGGCC
>JAIMBU010000236.1 GCA_023511325.1 Gorillibacterium sp. | reverse complement strand
ATAGAAATACAGATGTAGAGACAATAGAGTGAGGATGTGGGAGTGGCAATGAAACTTGCTGTACCGGATGGAAGTCAGGTTTTGAAGCAGAATTCAAGAGAAAGTCACCGTTCGGCCAGAATGCGCCAGCTGAAACGGGAAATGTGGCGTTACCGGAAGCTATACATACTGTTAAGCTTTGGGGTGCTGTTTTTCGCTATATTTGCCTATGGACCGATGTACGGTATTCAATTGGCTTTCAAGCATTACAGTATTGCCAAGGGCATTAGCGGCAGCCCGTGGGTCGGATTCGACAACTTTCAGATTTTGTTTGGGCGTCAAGAGTTCTGGAATGCTTTGAAGAATACGCTGATTATTTCCTTTTTGAGAATTGTTTTCTCATTCCCTATTCCGATTATCCTGGCCATTGTTTTGAATGAACTAGCTTCAAGCAAGCTCCGAAAGGGCTTGCAAATCATCTTTACCCTGCCTCACTTTTTGTCTTGGGTAACCATCAGCGGAATTATGATCAATCTGCTATCTACAGACGGAATGCTGAATTCCCTAATCACCATGCTGGGAGGACAGCCCATTGGATTTCTGACGGACGGCAACATCTTTAGGGGGCTGCTGATCTTCACCGGTATCTGGAAGGAAGCCGGTTGGAGCAGCATTATTTATATGGCGGCGATTCTGAGTATCGATCCTGCCCTGTATGAGAGCGCTACCATTGACGGCGCCAACCGCTTTCAGCGGATCCGCCATATTACTTGGCCGGGCATCAGAAGCACTGCTGCGATTATGTTGATTATTTCCGCCGGCAACGTAATTAACGGGAACTTTGACCAGATCTTCAACATGTATAATCCGACTGTACTCCATACTGCGGATATTATCGATACTTATATATACCGCATCAGCTTCCAGCAGGCGGCCGATTATGGATTGAGCACAGCAGTTGGGCTATTTAAAGGAATTATTAACTGTGTGCTGCTGCTGTTCGCCAACTTTATTGTAGGCCGACTCGATAAGGACTCCAGAATGCTGTAAGGGAAAGGGGGCGTCAGCCTAATGAAACTATTTAATAAAATAAGCTCGTTTCAAGTCATTGCAGCAATCTGTATGCTTTTTTGGGGCGTGGTTATCCTTTATCCATTCTATAACTCGGTCTTGACTTCTATTGTGCCTATGTCTATCTATGTCCGCTCTCCATTCCTTCTTTATCCCCCTGAGCTAGATTTCTCATCTTATAAATTTATTTTTCAGTGGGGATCGTTGATTACGGGCTTCAAATCCACGCTGATCATTGTGGTGCTGGGGGTGGCATACAATTTGTTTTTGACTGTGAGCATGTCTTATGTACTCTCCAAGCCGATTCCTGGGCGGAGAATCGTCAATTTATTTGTCGTCTTCACCATGTTTTTTCAGGGCGGGCTGATTCCCGGATATCTGCTAATTAAGAACATGCACCTGATCGACAGTTACGGCGCAATGTTTCTTCCCATGGGAATTACGGTGATGAATCTGATGATCATGCGCAGCTACTTCCAGACCATTCCTGTTGAACTGGATGAGGCTGCCCGCTTGGACGGCGCAGGAGAAATCAACATTCTCACCAAAATATACCTTCCCTTGTCCCTTCCGATGCTGGCTACAATCGGCCTCTTTTATGGTGTAGACCGCTGGAATGAGTGGTATAACGGGATGCTGTTCATCCGGACTGTAGATAAATTGCCCTTGCAATTAGTCGTACGCAACATGATGCAGTCTGCCAGCACGGTCATTAATGATATGCCGGAAAGCCTTCGCCCTTCGGTCTTTCCCCATGGAATTCAGATGGCAGGCATTATCGTGACCATTCTGCCCATCTCTCTGGTATATCCATTCCTGCAAAAATACTTTGTCAAAGGCTTAACATTAGGTGGAGTCAAAGCATAACAAAAGAGATCCTGCAATTTGGGTTTCTATAGATGAACACAAAAGGGAGGATATGTATGGCAGCCAGAAAAAGAACGAGAAAATGGTTAGCAGGCACTTTGTTTTTCACAATGGTGGCCGGGTTGGGGACGGGGTGCAGTTCGGGCGGCGATAAGGCTTCTTCCGTTGCTTCCACTACGCCTGGAGTGTCAGGGGTGGCTCAATCCGCAGCATCTCCGGCAACAGAGAATCCTTACGAAAACAAGGTCAAGTTTACGATGAGCGCCATTGACGCGGAGAAGGCAGGACTTACTGCGTCAGGCGAGCCGGCAGCCAACTTCAAGTGGCTCTGTGAGAAGTTTAATGTAGAGTTTGAGTTTTGGCCGCTCTCCTGGGGGAACTATATCGATCAGACCCGGGTCTGGATCAATTCTGATTCCGCTCCGGACCTGATCATGCTGGATGTCCACTACTCCCGCTATAGCGAATATGTGGAATGGGCCCAAGCCGGCATGTTCAAGGCGTATCCCGATTTAGCCAATTATCCAAATTTACAGAAGCAATACGATTCGATGACCGCAGGCAAGCAATTCGCCATTGACGGCAAAATGTATGCGTGGCCGGCCCAAAGTGACTTGAGCAAGTACAATTATGTGAGTGGTCTGGGGTATTTTTACCGCAAGGATTGGGCAAACGATGTTGGATTGGCTAAAGAAGACGATATTTACACTTGGGATGAGTGGAATGCTTTAGTGAAGACCGTTCAGGCGAAGGACCCGGGCAAGAATGGTCAAGGGAAGACGATTGGCATGATCGTGAGGGATACTTGGGCGTTCCCCAAATATGTAGTCGGCGGGATTTCGCCCAATATGGATGCGATCGTAAAGGATAGCAATGGAAAATGGATCTGGGGCGCGACGCTTCCGGAAACGCTTCAGGCCGTCAAGGAAATGAAAAGAATGTATGACGAGGGCATCATCTGGAAGGATCAGCCCCTGCTCAAGTCGGGAGACGCAGACAATAATTTTGTGGCAGGCAAGGCTTTTTCCATTGTATCCGCCAGTACCAATGTAAGCGGCCCCGTTACCTTGGCGAAAAGCTTCAAGGATGCCAACCCGTCATTAGACCCAGAGAACTCTATCGGTCTTGCCAAGGTTAAGGCACCCAATGGAAAATTCGTGGCTTGGCAGGGATCGGACCACTGGTCCCAGACAGCGATGAGTCATAACATCAGCGATGAAAAAGCGGAGCGCTGGACTGCTATTATGGACTTTTTCGCATCGGATGAAGGCCGGTATTTTGCGGGATATGGGATTAAGGATGTAGACTGGCAGCTCGATGCAAACGGCAAGGCTGTTGTGTTGTGGAAGGACAAGGACGCCAGTGGAAATCTTATAAATCCTTATGCTTTCGGAAGCTCGCCTTGGCTGCGTCCTGCAGGAGCGCGCGATGTCTTCAACCTGGATAACCCGTCGGTTTCGCAATGGGCACGCGACATGGCCCGCCGAAACTACGAGCTGTACAGCGGCCCCGAAACCAATATCATTCCACTGGATGCGAAGCAGGCTTACTATACGTCAGACGTGTATGCGAGGGCAACGGCCAACATGGACATCAGTGGCAAGATTACGGAGTTGATGGTTTCCAAGGACATCGAGAAGGATTGGAACACTTGGGTTAGCCAGAAGCTTAAGGAGGTTCAACCTGCTCTGGATGATCTCAATAAAAATCTGAAATAAAAGCAAAGCAAGGCATGGAAACCGGAGGCTTCCTTCCGCACACACCTAAGATCCGGGCAAGCTGCCGGTTTCCTGCTTTAAACAAGAAAAGGGTGTTTCAAATGATACCATCCAGGCTGCACAAGATCCATGTTGATGCGGATCATCCATATTTCAGCTATAGCGGGAGAATGGATGATTCCAATAAGAAAGCTGTGCTGATTCATTATCCAGGCTCGTACATCCGCACGCGGTTCACTGGTACATCTCTTGGCCTTCTTTTCTCGCTTCCCTATGTAAGCTATCCGCATTGGATCAACTGCCAAATTGACGGAGTGGAGTATGTCATACAGCTACAGCCGGGAGCGGAAGAAAGGGAATATCCCGTTGCGGTTGAGTTGGACCACGGAGAGCATGATCTGACCATTATCCGGATGAATGATTTCTGTTCCGGAGTCTGTGCGTTTCATGGCATTTCCATTGACGCGGATAGCTTGGTCATGAAACCGGCTCCGAAACCAAAGCGCCGCCTGGAGTGCTACGGCGATTCATTGACAGCAGGCTGTCTGAGTGATGTCTATGAACGAGCGGGGATGGCCGATGACAAGGATATGTCCCAGGAAGAGATCACGAGAAGGAGCAACGGCGGGCATTCCTTCGCGAACGTTCTGGCGCGCAGGCTCGATGCCGAAATCCATAATAACGGCATGGGCGGACTTTCTCTGATGGACGGTTACGGCTATGTAACCATGCCGGATACGATCGGCCTGGAGACAACCTGGGATAAGCTCAATCCCATTCCCCAGTTCGGGGAAATCACGGCTTGGGATTTCCGCCGCTATACCCCGCATATTGTCGTGATTGCCATAGGTCAGAATGACAGCTCCACTTACCCTGATATCTTGACCGATGCTGCTGCCAAAGTGGTATGGACCAGCCGGTACACCGACTTGCTGCATCGGCTCCGCAGGGTCTATCCCCACGCTTATCTGTTATTGACCGGCTCTGTCAAGATTCACCCGCTATGCTGGGAAGAGGTGCTGTTCGAGATTGCTGAGAAATTCGCAGACCCCAAGGTGCTTGCCTACCGGTATAAACGCGCCGGTCTGGTCACCCCTGGGCATATAAGGCTGGCGGAAGCGGAGGAAATGGCAGAGGAGCTGGAACAGTTTATCGGCACTCTGGATAATCCATGGAGTGAATAAAGTTACGCATTGGACAGGTGCTTTTTATTGATTATGACATCCGCACGGGTCTGATATATTTCCAAAACCGCTTCGGATTATGATAAAAGTAAATGATTCTACCGGGGGAAGTATCGAAGCAGTAACCGGTGCCTGCAAAATCAAAGGTTGCCATTGCCTGTTCCATCTTTTCCTCCACACTACGATTTTCCTGCTCATAATCGAATGGCCCGTGTTCAAAAACAATATACTCGGCTTCGGGAACATCAATCATAAGCATCTGTGGGGGTACTTCGCCTTTATAATCAAAAGGAAGACGTGCACCATAACACTCTGTACGTGGAATACCCCAATCGCAGAGTCTGCCGTCCGGGTCGTTAATGTACGCCATAATCTGACCGCTGCCGCCGTTAGATTCGCTCCCGCCATCGTCATCCAATTTGCCCTTGATGCTATCGAGCAAGCCGCAAATGGTTTCGCAGTCCTGTCCCGGAACAAGACTTTGCTTTTGCCAAAAATCCCAATACCCATTACTCTCATAATTTTTAATGTGCAATAATTTGTGTGCGGGAATGATTACAAAATAAATTTTAACATCATCTGTAGATTTCATCATACCAATCTCTCCAAATCCGAAAAAGTAGCGGTCAAAAGGGTTTATTTTTGTACGGAGGGCGACAGGCATAGGCTTTTTGCGGTAATCACTTGGCGTTACGCCATAGGTTCCCTTGAACGCTCTGGTAAACGCTTCATGTGATGAAAAACCATAATCAAACGCAATATCCAAAATGCTTCTTTCGCTATCTCGCACATCTTTTAGCGCAAAGGCTAACTT
>JAIMBU010000235.1 GCA_023511325.1 Gorillibacterium sp. | reverse complement strand
GATCTATACTCGTCTGTTTCTGACCATCTCCATGCCTAAGCAGAGCATATACCTGTTTGAACATCTCTTTACCAGGCATAGCTTCACGCGATGCCTTTGTTTCCTTGAATACCGCATAAATTCGTTTCGCTTGCTTAGCCTGCAAAAGTGCCTCAGTCATTGCCACCATCGAGGTGGGTAGCGAATACAGGATCACCTGCTGCAGATCACCATAAGCATATTGACCATCCGTCTGCCCACGCACTTGAAGCATCGTCCCATTCTCCGGAGAATAATACCAACGGGAAGTGAATGGTCCAACTTCCGGACCTAACAAGGCTTCAGCTTCCTCTTGAGAAGCAAAGACAATACCGACAAGCTCGCAGCGATCTACTAAACTCATCCATCTCATGTCATGATCAGGGGCACCGCGGAAATCAAACACTTGACTCTCTTGAATGCGCATATCCTGAATAATCATCTGGGCTTTCTCCATGCCGTTCCATTCATTGATCGACAATTCGCCTAGCAGATCAACCCTAGATGTTGAGGAGATGTCCCCCTCTAAATGTCCCTTGCCAAATCCGACCGCATCCATCTGGATTGGTTTTCCAACTTGTGCTGCTGGGGCATCATTGCTGACCTGAAGCTTCAGATGGCGATTATCTTTCCCCATTCGCTTCTTATCCAATACACGTACACTGGAAAATATAAATCGTGGAGCCGGGTTACCCACACCGAAGGGTCCCAACTTTTCTAATTCACGAATCCAGCGCAATGGCTGTCCCTCTAGCTGGCATTCCAGATCCGCATTTAGCACCGGTACATAATCTTCCTCTGTCAACCATTCCGTAGCCAATTGCTGTAGTCTGCTTTGAAAAACCGGAATATGGTCTTGGTGCAACGTCATCCCTGCCGCCATCTGATGTCCACCGTAGTGCTCCAAAAGATCAGCACACTCCGTCAACGCCAGGTGCATGTCAAAACCAACGATTGAACGAGCAGAACCCTTGGCAAGTCCTGTAAATGGATCGATACTAAGCACAATGGTCGGACGATAAAAACGATCCATTAGTTTGGAGGCAACGATACCAATAACGCCGACATTCCACCCTTCTCCGGCTACAACAATGACCTTAGAGGCATCCGCTTTGATGCTTTGCTCCGCTTGAGCCATAGCTGCACCAACAATGCCATCGACAACTCCTTGTCTTTCTTTGTTTAAATTGTCTAGACTCGCAGCTATTGCCTTAGCTTCTTCTGGACTATCCGTAATCAGTAGTTTTACAGCATCATCCGCGGAGCCCATTCGACCACTCGCATTGATACGTGGCGCCAGTGAGAAACCAATATGTCCAGCATTCACTGCTTTTTTATCGATACCAGCAACATCGAGAAGTGCCTTAATACCGGGGTATGTTCCAGAACGCATCCGCTGCAAGCCTAGCTTAACAATAATCCGGTTCTCATCCGTAAGCGTCATTAAATCGCCAACCGTACCGATCGCTGCAATATCCATTAATTCCTCAGGTACTCGACCGAGTAATGCCTGTGCCAGCTTAAAGGCAACTCCTGCACCAGCCAATTGTTTGAATGGATAAGGGCAACCTTGCTTTTTCGGATTAATAATCGCGATTGCAGAAGGAAGTACAGCAGGTGGTTCATGATGGTCTGTAACTACAACTTCAATGCCTAGCTCCGCTGCATAAGCAATTTCTTCCAATGCGCTTATCCCTGTATCAACCGTAACAATCAGATCAATGGAGTCTGATTTCGCTTGTTCAATGGCCCCACGATTTAGGCCATACCCTTCTTTCACCCGATGAGGAATGTAAAAATCAAAATCAGCACCAAGTTCTCGAAACAGACGAATCATCAGCGCGGTACTGCTAACTCCATCCGCATCATAATCACCGTAGATACGAATCTTCTCGCGTTGTTCTACCGCCTTGCGAATTCGATTAACGGCTAGATCCATTCCATCAAAAAGAAAAGGATCATGTAAATGACCCGTGTCTGCTTGCAAAAAACTCTTTGCCTCTTCTACCGAACGAAAGCCGCGGGATACAAGTAATCTTGCGACAATCGGATCAAGTGAAAGCTGGGACGAAAGCTCCGTAACCGCAGCTTCATCCACTTGGCCGAACGTCCATCTTGCTTTGGAAGGCAGCATTTTGTCTCCCCTCCCTTTTTGAAGTATGATAAAAAATACTTACTGACCGTGGTCTCAAAAGCTACTGCAGCATCGGCGGATAGTATTCTGTCCCCGTATGTACACTGCTATTGTACGGATACCCTCTGTCGTATGGAAGTACAATAACATGCACCTCTGCAATGTGCAGAAAACGTTCCATCAGATGACTGCGCAACGCACGCGCAATCTCCTGACCTTCAGTAACCGTAATTCGAGGGTTTACACATAATGTTAAGGATACTGAAACGTAATGACCTTGCTCACAAGCAGTTAATTCTTTAACCGTAATAACACCCTTCACTTCTTCAGCAGCCTTGATCAGTTCTTGTGTATCATGATGCTCCTGTTCAAGAGTGGACCAATCCGGTGTGATCCCTATCGCTGCCCTCCAGCCTGTTCTGAGGATCAACACGGCTGTAACCAATGCCGCTAATGCATCCAAACGGGAGGCTAATCGGGTACCCAGTAGAGCAGCAAAAGCTAATGCACCACTACCAAGGAGAGCAAGTAATGAAGGCCAGAGTCCTGAATAAAGCATAGGAGCGTATGCTTGCGTACCCTTCAGTGATACAAACCTGGAAAGAACGCATATACAAACAAAAACGAAAGCAATTAAGGCAGCCCATGGTCTAGATGCCATCATAAGCGGACTGCTTTCCCCCGTAAAAAGCACCACAGCTGCATGATAAAGGGCTTCAAACCCAAGAAAAAGTAAAAATGCTGCAAACAAAAATGGAGCCAAAGGTTCATATTTCGCCACTTTTGCTTTATCCTTACCATCTGTATTCCTTATCGCGTTTCTGGCGACCGGCGCTAGAATCCGCGATAAGGAATGGAGCGCATCTACAATCAGCACGATGCTACCCGCAGCCCATCCCGCAGTGCCTTTGATGAGTGCAAAAAGTAACGTAAAGATTACAGTTTTGCCTAAATTACCGAATTGATGTCTTTGTTTCGGCATCATGCACCTCGCATCTCAGATAACCAAGAGAGATTCTCAAGGAATAAACATTTATCGGTGTCCTTTGACACTGTACGTTTACCGAAGGAGAATAAACCTTTTAGGGAACAAGAAGAAACGGCTTCGCCATCCTTAGCGGGACGAACCCCGTTTCTTAAAAAATGGAAGAACCGTATAGAACAGCTTACCCTTAATCGAAATGAAAGGCCGCGCAAGAAATGTTCTTCGCGGCCTCTTCTTTTTACATCAAAATTCATAAGTTTAAGGGTAATTCTCCATCGGTAAACGCGTGGTGTCAACGGACACTGCAAGACGTTTATCCTTGCTTAGTCTTTTGCGCCAGCAACTCTTTTAGGTTTGTTCAACGAGCCTTTTTTCATCAGTGCCCACAGAGGACTGGCGATCATGATCGAGGAGTAAGCACCCGATACAAGGCCGATCAGCATGGCAAGTGAGAAGTTCCGAATCGATTCTCCTCCAAAGATGAACAACAGCAACGCACCTAAGAATACCATTAACACCGTGTTAATCGAACGAGTAAAGGTTTGTCCAACACTGACATTGACCAGATGCTTGAGATCATCATAGTTTTTGAGCTTGGAGAAACGCAAATTTTCACGAATCCGGTCAAAGATAACGATCGTATCGTTGATCGAATAACCGACAATTGTCAGAATCGCCGCAACAAAGGTCAGGTTTACTTCAATGTGGAAAATGGAGAAGACACTGATGACAATGAATGCGTCATGCAGGAGCGCAACAATAGCCGCAATCCCAAACCGCCATTCAAAGCGAAGTGCTACATAGACCAGGATAAACAAGCTGGCGATCAAAACTGCATAAATTGCCTTGCTAGCCAACTCCTGAGCTAATGTCGTATCTACAGTATTCTCTTCCACTCCGACGTCCTTGCCAAAAGCAGTGGTAAAACTCTTCTCGACCTTTTCCACTTCTTCTTGGCTAAGGACTTTAGCGAAGCGGATGGAAACTCGTTCTCCCGCTGGCGTGATAATTCCATTCGCGAAGCCAGCAGTTGTAATGAGTTCCTGTACTTTGGCTTTAGGCATGGTTTGGCTAGCCGAAATATCAAGGGTTGTTCCTGATTTGAAATCGACACCTCGGTTAAAGCCTTCGGACAGTAGGAATATCGCACCCAAGATGGTGATGTCAATCGAGAAGATGAAAAATTTCTTACTGTGCTTCATAAAGTCAAACTTGACATTATATTTAAAGTGCATGAATTTCGTCCTCCTTCACTCCGAAATGAGCTGGTTTTTTGGCAGCGTTGGAGCGAATTAAAAGCTGGAGCAACACGCGCGATAAGAATATGTTTGTGATTAAGCTAATAATTATACTGAAGATCAAGGTCAACGCAAAACCCTTGATTGTACCCGTGCCGAGCATGAACAAAACAGCAGCAGCGATCATGGTTGTCAGGTTTGAGTCCATAACCGTCCGGAAGGAATTTTTAGAGCCTGACCGGAAACCGGACATAATGCTCTTGCCACTACGGATTTCTTCCTTGATCCGTTCGTACGTGATAATATTCGCATCTACAGCCATACCAACTCCAAGTACAAAGGCTGCGATACCTGGTAGCGTTAATGATGCGTTCAGGAGTACATAAACGAGTAATAACATCCATACAAACACAACGAGCGTAACACAGGCGATCAAGCCTGGCACCCGATAATAGAATCCCATAAACAATAAAATCAAAACAAAAGCGATAAAGCCTGCCAGCAAAGTTTTATCCAGTGATTCCTGGCCTAATGTGGCATCAACCGCATTTGTATATTTCTCTGTTAACTGAAGTGGCAATGCACCGAGATTAATCGTATTGCGAATGTTCTTCGCTTCATCTAGGTCGTAGCCCGTAATCGTCGCTTTACCTGTCGTCAACTCACCTGAAACCACAGGATGACCTAATTCTTTCTCGTCAAGGTAAATAGACATAGGTTGTCCGGTAAGAGCTTTAGTAACCTTAGCAAACTTAGCCTTATCAACAACTTCGATCTCAATCACCGGTTGGTTCGCTTGGTCATAGCCAATCTTGGCAGCGCCCGGTACAAAGTCTGCCCCATTCATGACAATCTCTCCCGCTGAGTTGCGGAAAGTCAGGTTGGCAGGCTCCTTCAGCATCTTGCGAACATCACTTTGGTTGCCAACGCCGGCGATCCGTGCCCGGATCCGGTTTTTGCCTTCCGTCGTGATTTCTGGTTCAGCAACACCTGCTGAGTTTACACGATCCTCCAGACTACGAGCAGTTTGGTTGAGCGATTCTGGCGTGACACTTTTGCCTGCTTGTAGTGGCTTAGCTTCATATAGAATTTCAAAGCCGCCCTTCAGATCTAGACCCAATCTGACTTTGCTGGCAATGTAGGGGCTTGTCGCTCCAACAACAGTCAGAATAAGTACGATCGTCAAAAGAAATGCTACGAATCTTTTGGTATTCATGATCCTGATATAGTCTCCCTTCGATATGCAATATTCCCATTATACTCACCAGTAAAA
>JAIMBU010000023.1 GCA_023511325.1 Gorillibacterium sp. | reverse complement strand
ATTAACGGGAGATTACAATTAGATTACATGTCCATTTCCAAACTACTTTTCTTCTTACCGTAAATTGGAAAAAAATATTCTGAATAACCGATGTTAGGAGACTAGGGTATTATCACACTTCTGTGCGTTTGCATATCATACATATGACTATAGTTTTGTAAGGGGACGCGGGCATGAATAAGAAAGGGACGGGGGCAGCAAAGGCGGGGAACCCGAAGGCAAGAGGGTATCTGTACGACGCTCGCACGCAGGAACTGCACTGGTTGGAAAAGAAGCAGCTTGAGGCGAAGAATAAGCTTGCGAACGTTCAAGATCCGAACAGCAACCAAGCCGAATTAGAAATTCCAGATCCGGATACAAATATTTTAAACCCATTGGAAGAAACAACCAGGGTGCAGACGGCAGCACTAGCGTTGGAAAAAGCCGGATCGATAAATAAGGATGTGCGAAGGACACCCATAACCAAAGGTGAGTCGAGTAAAGCGGAATCAGCTAAAAGAGATGGTCCCATCTTATTCTCAGATAAGTATGAGGATTTCACAAGCTTGATTGCTGAACGGCGCATCGAGGCAGGTGGGGGAGCGATCGTATTCTCCGATGATCTTTATGACCATTCCGTAACAAGACAGAAAATCGCCGATTGTGCTGTAGATAGTTCGAAGATTACACCAGGCAGCATCATAACCAATCTGCTTCGTGATGGTAGTGTGGAAACCGACAAGCTACAGGATGGGGCGATAACCTCTGCCAAATTGGCAGCAGACGTCATTCTGGGCCAACACATTGCCAACGGTGCCGTCGGTACGAGCAAGCTCGCCGACCGTTCCGTCACTGGGAGCAAGCTTATGGACGGAAGTATAACCATAGATAAGCTGGCGGATCATGTTATCGGACCCGGCAAACTAGCTTATGGCTCTATCAGCGCTAAACACTTGCAGTTGGAGTGCATCTCGACGGAGCTGCTGCAGAACCAATCGATTACGGAGGACAAAATCCAGAGTGGGGCTGTACGCAGTGCCCAACTAGGTAATAGCTCCGTTAATTCGGTTAAGCTAGCGAATGGCTCGGTCATCACTGACAAACTGAAGGATGGGGCGGTCACAGAAGAGAAGCTCGCTCGAAGCAGTATCAGTACCGATAAACTTCAACCATCAATCATTCAGCAGGAGCACTTGACAAAGGGCTCGGTTGGAACCGAGCAACTGCAGCCCAAGTCGGTTACCGCAGAGCAACTAGCTGCTCATTCCGTTCGGAACAACCACTTGAGTGAAGGCAGTGTGACTTCAGAAGTGGTAGTAGCAGAGTCCATTAAAGAGCGGCATCTAGCCCCAGGTAGTGTGACTGGCTCGAAAATACCGCCTGGTGTTCTGGAATCCCGTCATCTCGCTGCGGAATCCGTTGAGTCCGAGCATCTGAAGCCCGGAAGTGTGGAGCGTATTCACCTTGCTTTTGAATCGGTCACCTCAGATAAACTCGCATATGGGGCTGTAAAGGGTGATCATCTTGCAGAAGGTGCTGTGGAAAGCCATCACCTAGCAGCGGAGTCGGTAAGAGGCTATCATCTGTTGCCAGAAGCAATCAAGGCCTTGCACCTGGATGACGAATCAATTTCCACCAGTAAACTAGTAAACGGAGCAGTCAGTGCAGCCAAACTTGCCCCTGGTGCAGTAAATGTAACTCATTTGACAGAAGCTTCGGTCACGGCAAAAGCACTGGCTCATGCAAGCGTCGGAAGCATCCATTTAATGCCAGGTTCCGTTGTTTCTCTGCATGTAAGTGCTTCTGCAATTGGCAGTGTGCACCTGCAAAAGCATGCAGTTACCTCGGAAAAGCTGAAGGATGCCTCAATTACGACGACTAAGCTCTCGACGGGAGCGGTTACTGCAGAGAAGCTTGATGTGGAAGCTGTCGGTTCCGTCCACATTAAACCCTCTGTAATTCTGGCACGACATATTCGCGCGGAGGCAATAGACTCTACTCACCTTGCTACTGGAAGCGTCACTGCGCATCATATAAGTGCAGATTCCATAGTGGGTGAGCACCTTACACCCGAAGTGATTGAGGAACGACATATTGCGACTAGTGCGGTAACAGCTAGACACCTGCGGAATGGCTCAATAGAACCGCGCCATCTTACGGAAGAGCTACGTGAATCCATTACCGCTGCTAATAAAGAAGATTCGGATGTTCCGTTTACCCTGCAAACAACGGATGCTCAATCGGGAAGCTTACAGCAATTTGGTGTGACCCCTTTTGAACTGTCTGCCGTTTGTGATAGCTGCATTGTGCCGGTCTGCTGGAGTGAGCCCTTTGCCGATGAACTGATCGTTGTGGTCGCAATGACTAACCAGCCCTTTTGCATCGTATCCCTTAAAGAATCGGCTGTTGCGGGTGCGGTTATCGAAATCACCCGTGGGGGTGTAGAAGAGACAGAAGGTAGTTCAGACATTATAGGGCTTCTGAATTGGATCGCCATCGGTACCAAACGGAACTAACCTCTAAGGAACAAGTGACTATACAAGACCTTGCCTGATAGCAGATGCTATCTGGGCAAGGTCTTGTTTGTCTTTTGCCTATATTTTAAAAAATTGCCATTTGGGCTGACGGCAGGCAGTACGTCTGCCGTGTCCGCCCTTCGGGTGACACATACAATGGGTTGTATATAGACAGTAATCCGGGAGGTGGGACCTGACCATGTCCACGGGAATCGATATGAAAAAGAAAAGGAGCCGATCAAGGTCTAGGAGCATCGTCAATTCCCTCACACCTGTCGTCTCTGTTGTCATTCCAGTGATGAATGAAGCGCGAACGCTAACCCGGGTTATCCTGGAGGCAAGACGTGTTCACCCGCGTACAGAGGTAATCGTTGTGGTTAACGGCTCTAGAGATGGCTCAGGTGAGCTATCTAAACGAACGGGTGCACGGGTTGTTCATTACGATCAGGCACTTGGTCATGATGTCGGAAGGAGTGTCGGAGCTTACGCAGCAAAAGGCAGCATCCTGTTGTTTATCGATGGAGATATTATCATTCCAGCTAAAAAACTGAAGCCGTTCATCAAAGCCGTTGAGCGAGGAGCCGACGTTGCACTCAATTCGTATAGCGGGGCTGTCACAAGAAAGAAAGTCCACAGTGTTGTCCTATCCAAACACGCACTCAACATCTTGCTTTCCATGCCACATCTACGGGGAGCCTCCTTAACCGCAATTCCCCATGCTTTGAGTCGCAAAGCTGTTGAGGAAATAGGTGGGGAAATGCTGAGTGTCCCCCCGAAAGCGCAAGCAGCAGCCGCGCTGGCAGGATTAAATATGCTAACGGTTAGCTATGTAGAGGTAGGCAAAACCAATCCTCGTAAGCGGAAAGGGCGTGACCCCCTGACTAATCTAATTGTTGGCGATCATTTGGAGGCTGTACATTATCTGCTTAAGCTTTCCGATCAGCGTGGCGGGAAATCAGATATGGGAAGAAAAAGAGAGTTGGTGATTGGATGACATGAGGGGATTAAAACGCTATGCCCCAGTGAGGACAGAAACATGGATGAGTCAAGAGGAAACGGTCACTATCCGTGACTTAGAGAAAGAGCTGCAGAATAAGCTAGCTTCCGCGGCAGCCATCAAAGCAAGCTCATCAGCCGAGATAATCGCTGTAGTAAGCAACCATCAGGTGGGTACCTCCGTTAAGGGAAGCAAGCTAAGAACAAAGAAGATCAGGGTAAGGAGGAAGCCACAGATCAAGGTGAGGAGAAAGCCACAGATCAAGGTAAAGAAGCGGGCGCTAGCAACTGCTAAAGCTGGCAAACTGAGACATGTGGTAGCGAGGACGAATAAACCACTGGTCAAGTTGCCGAAGCGCGGAAGTAAGCGGCGGCGAATACGGGCTAAACCCAGTTCGTTATCCCAAGCATACAGAGCAGGGGAAAAAGCGGGAGTTCAGGCCTTCATAACTTCTCCACTTGCATCCAATCCATATGCTCAAATAAACCGTGATTATTGGCAGTGGGCCACGCGTAGCGGGATTCGTCCGGAGAGTAGAGGTTATCAACTTGAAGCGACCCGTTTTTATGCGGGGTATTGTAAGGCGCTGGGACTCGCCGCTATCCATGAGGTTCCACTACCGACAGAAAAAAGTGTGGCTATTATTCTCTCAGCAACCGGGAGTGAAATGCGCGTTGGGGAAGTGCTAAATCAGCTTCAGCGGTTGTCGCCGCAAGAGATCGTTGTCGTTGCCAATGGAGTGGATGATGAAACCTTTGCGATTATTCGTGAACATCCAGCACATCCCATTATCATTCATTACGATACAGCGATTGGCTATGATGTCGGCCGCGCGATCGGTGCCAAGATTACGGTATCTGATATTCTGCTGTTTGTAGACAGTGATATTGTTATTCCGGCAGAGAAGCTCGTTCCTTTTGTCCATGAAATCGCTAAAGGTGGGAGTCTGGCCCTGAATAACATCTCGCCATATGTAGGTGCTTTTAAACGCTGGGACTCGGTTACGATTGTCAAAGCCTTCGTCAATCGTACGCTCGGACGTGGCGATCTAGGGGCTAATTCGCTTACGGCTATTCCTCATGCCATGAGTCGAAGCGCTGTTGAAACAGTTGGCTACAGCAGCCTTGCGGTACCGCCACTCGCTCAAGTTCAGGCTATTCGTGCCGGTTTACAGGTAACGGCTCCATCTAGTATCGATGTGATATCAACCAATCGGCTCCGTTCGATTAACCAAGGCTTAAGCAATCCTGTTGAGAAACTGATCGCGGGCGATCATATGGAGGCGTTGGCCTCTGTCATGGCGCTTTCAGGGGAACGGATTGATTATCCTGACTTTATGAGAAATCGGCTCTACGGGGAGGCTGCACCATGAAAGCACCATTAACCAGTATTATCATCCCCACCTATAACGGAATAGAACTTCTGCGTGAGTGTATTGGGGCCATTCGTACTTATACACCTGAGCCCCATGAAATTATTGTTGTCGACAATGGCTCTGTGGATGAAACCATAAGCTTCTGTCGGCAAGAGAAGCTCACATTTATCTCGCTACCTTATAATACTGGCTTCCCTGAGGCTTGTAATCGCGGGCTACGTCTAGCTGTGGGGGATACACTGCTGCTGCTGAATAATGATGTGATTGTCAGCCATAACTGGCTCGGCAACATGCTCGCTTGCCTGAATGCAGATGAGGCCACAGGAGCCGTAGCTCCTTATTCGAATCGAGTTTCCGGCATACAGCTTCTGGACTCCGGTTACGAAACCGTAGAGGAGTTTCACCGCATAGCAGAAACCCGTAATTCGGCAAATTCGACGTTATGGGTACAGACGGAGCGACTTGTCGGGATGTGCTTTCTGTTTAAACGAGCAGCCATGAATCGCATTGGTCTTCTCGATGAGCAATTTGCACCAGGTTTGTATGAAGATGATGACTATTGCTATCGACTTCGTCTCGCTGAATACAAACTGATGTTGGCTGGAGATGTCATTGTGCATCACTATGGGAGTATGAGCTTTAAAAAGACCGATCCTGCCATTATGGAGGAGCTCATTCGCACGAATCAGGATAAATTCCGTAATAAGTGGGGGATCGATCCACGGGAATTTCATTCGCCGCATAAAAAAGAGGGGGAATTTGCGTGAAGGGAGTCATTCTCGCCGGCGGTAAAGGAACACGCCTCGCTCCATTGACGAACTTGATCAATAAGCATCTTCTTCCGGTCGGGCGCTATCCGATGATTCATCATGGCGTGATCAAACTAAGGGATGCAGGAATTCAAGACATTCTGATCGTCACGGGAAAGCAGTCTGCTGGGTTGTATGCACAATATTTGGGTGGAGGAGAAGAACTCGGTGTGAAGATTACACTTCGCATTCAGGATGAAGCCGGTGGGATCGCCCAAGCACTTGGGCTAGCAGACGATTTCATTCCACTGGGAGGAAAGTTTATCGTGCTATTGGGAGATAACCTGTTCGAGGATTCCCTCTTACCGCATTGGCAAGCTTTTGTCGCCCAACAGGCTGGAGCGAGGGTGTTGGTTAAGAAAGTGCCCGATCCTGAACGTTATGGCGTACCTGTCTTTGCTGGAAAACAGATCGTGCGTATTGACGAGAAGCCTGTCAATCCCGAGTCAAATTATTGCGTAACCGGAATCTATATGTATGATCGCAGCGTCTTTGATGTGATCGCTGCTACTGCTCCGTCCAAGCGAGGCGAGCTCGAAATTACGGATGTCAATAATCACTATGCGCAACTAAATAAGTTGGAATATGCCGAGCTTGAAGGTTGGTGGAGCGATGCAGGAACCTTTGACTCCTTACTGACGGCCTCCTATAAAATGATGGGGATTAAAGAACCCTCCGGTGAGTCCCATGATTAATATCCAAAGTCATGATCCTGCCGAGGTAGGCTCCACACTTGGGCAACTTCGAGGTTTTTGGGAGGGGTATCGCATCGGTTATGGAGAAGCAGCACGTAATCGTTCGGCTCAGCTGAACCTTCCCCTGTATAACCTGCATGTGGCTTTTATCACGGAAGGGCTTTTTGCTGTAAGAGAAGGAATAGTAACAGGACTTACTTCACTAGTCAGTCGTGTTACGGTACTGAATCCGGATGCAGAAGCCATCATGCGGATCAACGAACTGCGTCCTGACCTTGTTATTGTCCTGAACGGGATTCACGCTTTTGGTCCCGAGTTGTCCAAAGCGTTGCAGAGTACAGGTGTCAAAACGGCGGTCTGGTTTGTCGATGATCCTTATTTTAGCGACATATCGGGACAAATCGCTCCTTATTTTGACTACATTTTTACTCATGAGCTAAATGCCATTCCGTTTTATTCCAATCTTGGCTGCCCGCGGATTTACTACCTACCTCTTGCGGCATCCTTGGGGATATTTCATCCGATGCATGTTTCAAACGATTATAAAAGTGATGTTTGTTTCATCGGAACAGGCTTCTGGAACCGAATTGCTTTCTTCGATGAGCTCATTCCGCTGCTTCGGGGCAGACGTCTGGTACTGATTGGCGGGCTTTGGGATCGACTCAACCACTTCAATGAGGTGGCTGCAAACGCTCGATTGGAGGGAGCCTCCATTGAAGAGTCCGCCTATTATTACAATGGAGCCTCCATTGTCCTCAATATGCACCGGGCGGCAGATGACGATGCTCATAACCGAAATTCGAGTCATCTTGCTGCCCATTCTGTCAATCCACGAACGTTTGAGATCGCTGCCTGTGGAACGTTTCAATTAACAGATGTACGCGATGATCTGGATACCTTTTATACACCTGGTCTTGATATAGAGACCTACCAATCTCCAACAGAGCTTTCACAGAAGATCGAATACTTCCTTGGGCATGAAGAAGAGCGGCAGCGGCTCGCTTGCGGTGCAATGAAGCGCACCCTCAAGGATTACACCTACCGCAACCGTCTAGAAAGACTCCTGCTAACCGTATTTCCCGAGCTTTCTGGAATCGTCACCTATTAATATTTGAAAGGATGGATGGCATGAACATTCTTAATTCCGTAGAAGAAAATGCGATGACTGATGGCTTTACGCAGGGCTTCAGTCATGGTTATTATTTGGGACGGGCGCAAGCTGCTGCACGGCCCTTTGAGGGGAGAATCCTACCGCTTTGGGATCGACGAGTTGTCTTTATTCAATCGGGAAAGGGGTTCCCTTATGCTCCCCTAGATCATGCTGTTTTCGATGCAATATCCTCGCTGACTACTCAATTTGTAGCGGCTGATCCCGGCTCCAACGTCGTTGACTTTGCAACGGAATGGGGGGCGGACCTGGTACTGGTGATGGAGGGCATGGATTTCTCTCAGCAAAATGCAGATTTGCTTCGTTCCCGCGGAATCAAAACGGCAATATGGTTCATGGATGATCCCTACTATACCGATGTGACAAGGCTTTTTGCTCCCCATTATGATTATGTATTCACAATAGAGCTGAACTGCGTTGAGTTTTACAAGAGTCTGGGCTGTGTGAATACCTTCTATCTGCCGCTAGGTGTCGACACAAAGTTATTCCGTTACAGTCATGTTTCGCCTAACTACCGGAGTGATATCTGTTTCATCGGATCTGCCTATTGGAATAGAGTACACCTCTTTGATAGCATCGCTGCAGAACTGCACCAGCGGAATACCCGAATAACCGGCCTCTGGTGGGATCGTTTGGAGAACTTCAACCTGCTCGCTCCGAAAATTCGCTTGAATGAGTGGTTGCCGCCTGAAGAGACTGCGCAGTACTATTCAGGCGCGGCTGCAGTGATTAACCTGCATCGAGCTCATGATGACGAGACTTACAACCAGAACAGCTTAAACATTCCTGCCTTTTCGGTCAACCCAAGGATGTTTGAGATATCAGCCTGTGGTGTTCTTCAATTGACCGACGAGCGGGCCGACCTCAGTCGCTTCTATGAGCCAGGAAGTGAAATCATCGTCTACTCTTCCCCAGCGGATTTAGCGGAAAAGCTGAATTATTATTTAGCCCATCCCGAAGAGCGGATTGAGATTGGTATGCGAGCGTTGAAGCGGACCTTGCGTGACCACACGTTTGTAAATCGAGTGACCAGTTTGTTCTCGACCATATTTAATGGTTCCTAACATAAGGAGGAGAATCACTTGCGAACAAAAAAAACAATTCGGCTTCGTCGTCTTAAGAAGAAAACGGTAGGCAGTCGCAATATTCGGGTGAAAAAGCAAATAACTCGCCGCAAACGTGTGAACACAAAGCGTGTAAGCCACTCCATTCCCCAGAATACAGAACAAATATACAATCAGGCATACGACAGGTCGTATGATCAAGCCTTTAATGAAGGGTTTGCTTCTGGCCTGAGGGATGGAGCAGCTTTATAGCTTACGAAAGCGCAGAAGGAGTCGGTTTGGGTGAGCACTCGGAAGGTGATGTTATTTGCTCATTTGTGCAATCCGCAGCATATGACCGGTGCGGAAAAGCTGCTTTTGTTCCAATTAAAGGAGTGGTCCAACTATTTCTCCTGTACGCTGGTCGTACCGGAAGAGGGGCAACTAGCTGATGAAGCACGCTTTGCAGGCATTCCGGTCATCATTTATCCCTACTCGCTGCACTGGAGGAGTTATGAACCAGAAGCTGACTTCTTGGCTGAGACTGATCGTCTATTGAATGGGCCTGAGGTGAGTCATCTTGCTAACCTTCTGCATATGCACCGACCAGATTTGGTCGTGAGTCATACCTGTGTTAATTTTCTGCCGGCACTGGCAGCGGAGAGACTGGGCATCCCTGTCTGCTGGTGCATCACAGAACGGATGAAGCAGACGCCTTATACGCATCAAGCTGCTACGATGATAGACCGTTATGCGACCTGGGTTGTAGGTATCTCCCAAACCGTCCTCGAGCCCTTCCATGCGGCTGGACTTACCCAAAAGCTGCGCATTCAGTACCCGTCTTGGCGGCATGAGGAATTGGAACCGCAGCTCTGGAGTAGCTACCGTCAGGAGCGCCGCAGTTTATTCAGTGTAGCTGATTCAGAAATTCTCATTGGCTACCTTGCCTCGGATCTCATTACGCGCAAGGGCTTTGAGCATTTTATCGCATTAGCCCTCAAACTGGCTCCGATCTATCCACAGGCGCGATTTTTGATTGCTGGTAATCCGACTGATCAGGCTTTGTACCAAAGCTGTATGGAAACGATCCATCTGTCTGGATATGCCTCACGGTTTGTGATTCAGCCTTATAGCTCACAGATTCAGTATATTTACCCAGTGACTGATGTGGTCGTTGTCCTCAGCTTGATTGATGAGGGTTTTGGGCTTACGGCTTTGGAGGCCATGGCTTTTGCTAAACCAGTCATCGTCTACGGCTCCGGAGCACTGGGTGAAGTTCAAGCAGCCGTGGGCAATGGCCACTTTATTGTCCCAACAGGTGATATAAATAGGTTGGTCCAGGTGATCAGCCAGTTGTTGGAGAGTGACGGTCTTCGGCAGGCAACAGCTAGCCATAACCAAGTAGCGGCAGAGAGTATGTTTGGAATTACTGCCTATCGTGCCAGACTGAATGCTTTTTTCTCCGAGGTTGAACCCCACCTGCAATCCATTGATGCGTTCTCTGCAGGTGTAAGGCAAACATTGCCTAACGGAGCCCTTGTGCAAGGGAATACGTCTGCTGTATTCAGATTGGAGTGGGGGCTGAAGCGCCCCTTTCCTAATCAGGAGACATTTGAATTATATGGCGGCAATTGGGCCCACATCATCCACACAACAGATTTTATTCTGCAGGCATTTCCCACGGGGGCGCCTATTTCAGCGGCGCACCCACCCAGTCCATGAAGCGTTTGCTCCGTCCGTCTATAGACGCCGAAGGCGTTTATCCTCAAGGTAATCGCCTTTTCCGTTTGGGACTTGTATTGGCCTATACCTTAATGAGAATGTCCGCTTACTATATTGCAGGTGAAAAACTCCAATCTGCCTGCGGAGGGATGATGATATGAAGATCGTAACCATCCTCGGAACGAGACCGGAAATCATCCGTCTTAGCCTAATCCTGCAAGCACTGGATAGTCTTGCCGAGGAGCACACGCTTGTGCATACGGGTCAGAATTTTGTTCCAGCGCTCAGCGGCATTTTCTTCGAACAACTGAGGCTCCGTCAGCCAGATCTTGTGTTCATGCAGGAGCGTAAGACATTGGGAGAACAGCTGGCCATTATTTTTGCCGAGACAGAGAAGGTACTTGCGGCTAAGCAGCCTGATGCGGTGCTCCTGCTCGGGGATACAAACAGTGCGCTTACGGCTATTATTGCCGAGCGTATGGGCATTCCCGTGGTTCACATGGAGGCAGGCAATCGCTGCTTTGATCGCTCCGTTCCTGAAGAGAACAACCGTCGCGTCATCGATGCTGTTTCTTCGATCAACATGCCGTACACCCCTCAGAGTAAGCAGAACTTGTTGCGTGAGGGCGTACCAACAAATCGAATCATATTGACGGGAAATCCCATCTACGAGGTGCTCCAGCATTATAAACCGGATATTGATGCCAGTTCGATATTGGAGCGTCTCAACCTTTCTCAGCAAGGCTATTTTCTCGTTACCATCCATCGCGCGGAGAATGTCGATAATCCACAACATCTAGCTGAGATCGTAGAGGGCTTAGGGCGGGTAGCTGAGGCTTTTGGTCAGCGCATTATCTGCAGTCTCCATCCACGCACCCAATCCCGGATGGATGAGAATCCGCTGATTACTTTCCATCCTCTTGTTGAAATCTATGAACCCTTTGGATTCTTTGACTTTGTGAAGCTCGAGCAGAATGCCCGTTGTGCGCTTACCGACAGTGGTACTGTCCAGGAGGAATGCTGTCTTTTTCAAGTTCCTACCGTAACCATTCGCCGCACAACCGAGCGCCCCGAAACCGTGGATTGCGGCAGTAATGTGGTCTCAGGCCTAGACGCAGGGCGGATCCTGCAAGCCGTGAAAACCATGTGCTCGTTACCGCGAGGATGGAACTACCCAGCAGGATATGTGGACCAGGACGTCTCCAGTAAGGT
>JAIMBU010000234.1 GCA_023511325.1 Gorillibacterium sp. | reverse complement strand
CTGATGGAGCTTGATACGGTTCTTGAGCTAATGGACAATTCACAGCGACGACCCTCAGCATAACTGTAATTTCTCGTTATGGTACGCTGATGAGGCAAAAAGGCAAGCAAAACGTGAAGAAAGGTATGGTGTAAATTAGTGGCATTTGAAGTAGCAACCTCCTACACGCTTGATGCTTTAAATTTCTTGAATGTGCTGACGCAGGATGAGTTTTATGTGAAGCGGCATGTGGATGACCATCATCGTTTTCAAGCCTTCCATACCGAACAGAATCAACGACTGATGTCCGAGCTTATTCGTATACAAGGAAGAACGATGCTCAGTCCCTTTTTGACCTTGGTCGTCTCCTCCGTTCCGGATTTTGATTCCATAGAGCTATCAGAGCTTCTCAGATCTACAGATTTGCTTGAATCCTATTTCAGTCAAACGCCCTATTACGAAAAAGAGGATTGGGAGCAGCGAAAACGGCTGTTTGATCTCGTTCCGGAAACCATTCACAGCTTGGAGAAGCTAGGGTTTAAAGAATATTGGCATGAACAAAAGCGCCCTTATCTGATTGGGAAAGGGGAAGAGATTGCGACATTTGCCTCACAGTATTCCATTTTTAAGGAAATCAACGATATGCTGGGACCCTCCAGTAAGATTGATCATATCATCCTGTATTTGTGCAGTTATGCAGCTCCACATGGGATCAAGATTGCTGGTCCACGCTATATTTCAGATGTTTCCTTTCGTATGGCGTTTACGCTAGGCGTCGCTATTCACGAAATGTTTCATCCGCCTTATCGGATCGAACAATTGGATGACCCTTTTAACAAGCTGAAAATAGAACCTGTACTGTTAGCTGCCTTTGAAAAGCAAAAGGAACGTTTTGGCTATAGCACAATCAAGGGCTTCATTGAGGAAAATGTTGTGGAAGCGATGGCTCTCTATATTTGGGACAAAATTAGCTTGGAAAAGGACCCTTATGGGTATTTAGAAAAACATGATGAAGGCTCTCACCTGCTGTCCGTTGTCCTATTGAAATACATGCAAAATCATCCCAAGAGGGAAGCTGTGAACTTTCAGGATTATTTTAATCAATTTCTTAATACCTTACCCTTTGGAACAGAAGGTGGAATTTGGGGAGTATGAGGATGCGGGTCATATCTCGTATGATTATAGCTTTTGCTATCACGCGGCTATAACGATGCTTTGTATGTTTGGGCAGCAACAACAGGTAAGGCCACCCTTGGCGGGATGGCCTTTTTTGAGTAGCAAAAATTGATTTTAGTGAAATAAGGATATAAGAGATTAGCTACAGACGTTGGTTTATGACGCTTTGTGGAGGTAAGGCGAGCGAATTGACACTTGTTGCAAGTATATACTACAATACGTAGTATATCGAGGTGAACTAGGTGCAGATCAAAAGAATTAATGTAAATGGTGAAGGGCTGAACCGTTTTTTTGGGCCACTGGAAGCAAAGATAATGGAGCTGTTGTGGTCGTCTGGAGAATTAAGTATCCGAGAGGTACAGTCTGTCCTGAGTCAGGAAAATCCGATTTCCGTCAATGCGGTTATGACCGTGATGAACCGGCTACGGGAGAAAGGCCAACTTGCGAAAACGACAGGTGGAATCGGCAGGGCACGTGGGGCCAAGTTCAAGCCGGTCCTGGCAAAAGAGGAGTTTCTGGCTGAACAGATGAAGGCGGTGTCGCAGGGTCTTTTTCAGGAATATGGAAGTTTGGTTGTCACCCACATGATCGATGCGCTGGATGAAGCCGATCCGGAAGTGATCGCCAAATTGGAGCAAAAATTAAACGAAATGAAGCAGGAGAAAAAATCATGAGTCCCGCTATTAAAGTAAGGGCTAGCTATGGGCTGATGCTGTTCTTCGTCGCGGCGGTTTTTTTACAGATGGAAGGTTTCGTCATTCGTCACCAGACCGACATCAGCCGGCAGACATGGATGCTCCCGACCCTTTTGTTTGACCTTCTTTTGGTCTATGCCTTTGTTCGAATTCTATGGGCGATAGCCAGACAATGGTATCTGACCAGGAAAGGACTGCGGCTTTTCCTCGCTCATACGAATTTTCTGCTAACGAAAGAGCTCCAAGATAAATATCGGGATTGGTATACAGATATGATCGTGGTGCAGGATGATGCTTTTGTTGGGCTTACGATCGGGCTGTGGCGCCCGCGAATTGTCTTATCCACCGCTGTGCTGGATCGGTTTACCGACGAAGAAGTGAAAGCCATTCTGCTGCACGAATGGTATCATTGCCGGAACCGTGACAACCTGAAGCAGTTTTTTTCCACGCTTCTGGCCGAAGCATTTGGTTATTTGCCCATCATAAAACCAGTTCTTGCTTACGCGAAAACGTGGCAGGAATTGTTCGCCGATCGTTTTGCCATCCAGCAGATGGGAACGTCTTTGCATTTGGGCAATGTGTTGTTAAAGCTCGTCAAATGGGGAGTGATTCGGAAGCGCAGAGCGGCGCTTCACTTTACAGAGAGCGCCCTGGATTATCGGATGTTGCAAATTATTGAGCCTGACAAGGCGGTGAAGGTGCCGCTCCAGTTGGTTAGACCGCTCCTCGTAACTTGCTGTTTCTTCATGCTGATTATGCTGAGCGGGAGCTCCTGAACCCGCTTTTTTACGGGGATCAATACTACAGCTTGTAGTATTGATTCGAAGCCTGCAAAAAGCATCCTGATCTAAAGGAAGGATAAATAATAATGAGAGTCATATTATTCACAATTGGCGATTACTCTGTTCACACTTATGGGCTTGTCGTAGCGTTGGCCATGCTGTTGGCAATGGGAATGGGGTTATTCCTGACAAAAGGTACCCCGTATCAGAAGCATATCTCTAACATGATGCTATATCTCATCGCGGGAGCGTTCCTCGGCGCGCGGGTATGGCACGTATTCTTTTTTCAATGGGATTATTACGCCAGCCACTTGACCCAAATTCCGAGCTTCTGGAACGGTGGATTGGCCATTCAAGGAGGATTGGTGGGTGGGTTTCTTGCAGCCGCTATTTATACGCGGAGACATAAGCTTTCGTTTTGGGCGTTAGCGGATATAATGGCTCCAGCGATTGTTTTAGGTCAAGGGATCGGCCGCATCGCCTGCTTTCTTAACGGGGATGCCTTCGGGTCACCTACCGGTTCTGGCTTCGGTATCGTTTATCCTCCGGGAACGATGGCTTACGATACATACGGTTCACAACCCCTATGGCCAGCTGAAGTATGGGAGGGCCAGTGGGACATCATTGTATTTGTCCTGTTGATTCTGATGAAATCACGCAAATGGCCGAAAGGGTGCTTGTTTTTGGCTTATAACATCTTGTACTCGCTCGGCAGGTTTATGCTTGAATTTTTGCGGGGAGATTCTCCCCGGTATGCTCTTGACTGGACTGCCGGGCAATGGACGAGTATCACAGTCATAGCGATCAGTCTGCTTCTTGCTCTGGTTTTTGTTATCCGTGAGCGCTCTGGCGGTAGCGAGCCGGGAAGACATATAGAAGAAGGCGAGAGTAGTGTTGATTCAACGACTAGAGAAGTTAAAGAAGAGACCGGTTTGTCTATATCTGATCTGGAGCTATGCGGGATTATTTTTTGGTATAACGATGTAACGGGTGATAAGTACTTTGTTTTTAGCTATAGAACGGATGTTTTCAGTGGTGAGCTGTTAGATAAAACAGATGAAGGTAGTCTCCTTTGGGTGGATAAGAATGAATTACCGTCACTCTTTCTTGCAGATGGTTTAAAAGAAAGGCTACCCATGTTTTTTGATAAAAAATACTCAGAGGGATTCGATATTTGGAATGAAAACAATTTAGGCGAGTTAAAATGGCAATAAGGCTGGATGCAGTCCTACATAAAGAAAAATTGGAAGTGTGAACATAATATTATGAATATCCTGAGGTGATAAAACGGTGTCAGAGGTTATAGAGTTACTTGGAAAAAAACTAAAATTAAATGACTTGCACTTTATGAGAAAAGTCTTACCATCCATTTTAACCTCTACCTCATAATACTTATCCCCATAACCACAAAGAGCGAACCCGTGATTGCTTTATAGCATTCGCGGGTTCGCTCTTTCTTTGCTAAGGCACATCCGATAAAGATGACCGTTTCAATGACCAAAATGACTGTTTTAACAGGAAAACATGCTGAATCGTGTAAACACCAGTAAGAATCAATGCAATTTCTTTACTTGTCTCTAATCCGTACCAAATACTTAGTACCTATTATTAACGGAGTAAGACAAATCAGGAAAGCTGCTCAGAGAGGAGAATTCTAGGTGATTTTCAAGGAAGCTGCCACTCTAGATTTCAAGCCTGTAGAACGAGTTCAGGGACACAAGCTAGTTAAAATGCGCTCTAAACGAAAAAGAAGAGAGGCCTGGACAGGCGTGCTTTATGCCTTGCCTGCACTAGCACTATTGCTGTTGTTCCGTTACTGGCCGCTCGTGTTTGGCATGTGGATCAGTTTATGGAAATGGGGTTATGTGCCGGAGCGGTTCGTGGGCTTTGATAATTACATTCGCATCTTCACCGAGGATATCGTCGTTCGTGATCCCGGGGCAGGCTTACAGCTTGGAGAAGTCGGACAGGCGTTCATCGTGACGATCTTTTATGCGATAGGAACCATCCCGCTGACGCTATTGCTTTCGTTTTTTGTAGCGTATGTGCTGTTTCATATAACAAAAGGAAAAACGATCCTGCGGGTGCTGTTCTTTCTCCCCTATATTACTTCTCATGTTGCTGCGGCGATTGTATTCAAGTGGATTTTCCATCCAAGCGTGGGTCTTGCCAATTCGGCAGTTCGCTCCATAGGTGGCGAGGCTCAGCAGTGGATGACGGACCCTGACCCGATTCTGATCAAGCTGATTCATGCACTCGGGGGCAGTTGGCCGGAATCGATTCCGATTGCGTTCGCAGGTCCGACCTGGGCGCTTGGTGTTATTATCCTGTTCTCGATATGGAGCAGTCTTGGGTTCCAAATTATCGTGTTCATGTCCGGCATGACGCAAATTCCACATGATTTGACGGAAGCGGCTCGCATCGACGGAGCGCGTACCTGGAATGTCCTTCGTCATATTACGCTGCCCCTGCTGTCTCCGACCTGGTTTCTGCTCAGCATCGTATCCGTCATTGGAGCGTTTGAATCCTTTAATGCTTTCTATATCTTTTCCGGTGGTGAAGGCGGTCCGCTCGGGTCGACGATGTCGCTGCCCTTGTATATCTTCCGCAGCTTCTACGTGTATGGTCAGATTGGCTATGCGTCAGCGGTATCCATGGTGCTGTTCATTTTGCTGCTTGGACTTACTTGGCTGCAGCTGCGCTTTGGGGAGAAAAGGGTTCATTACATGCAGTAAGGAGGAATGACGATGTTTGGAAGGGTAGGAGCACGGCGTTCTTCGAAGGTGATCTGGACGATTGTGCTGATAGGTGTGGTATTGCTGGCGTGTAGTGTTGTGTTTCCTTTTATCTGGATGATCCTGACCTCACTTAAAACGGGTGAGGAAATCAACCGGATGCCGCCGACATTCCTGCCCGAGGTCTGGAATTTCAAGAATTACGTGGAAGCCTGGATGAAGCCGGAGTCAACATTTCAGCGGTATTTCATCAATTCGTTTGTCATTTCCGGATTAGGGACAGTCTTACAGCTGCTCGTC
>JAIMBU010000233.1 GCA_023511325.1 Gorillibacterium sp. | reverse complement strand
GTCTACGGCATCCTCCGATACCGATGATATAAGTTTCGGCAGTCAAAGGTAAATTTATACATTGGATCAAGCAAAAATTTTGGACCAGCTTGCAGAATGTGATACGATAACCAAGAAAAACATTTGGTGCAAAACGGGGGTAAATGTAAGTGAGAGTCATTTCCGGAGAAGCGCGAGGAAGACCGCTGAAGGCGGTTCCTGGTAAGGGAACGCGGCCGACAACCGATAAGGTGAAGGAAGCGGTATTTAGTATAATCGGACCCTACTTTACGGGGGGATGGGCGCTCGACCTGTTCGCTGGGACAGGTGGCCTTGGTATTGAAGCACTAAGCCGCGGGATGGCTAATGTGATATTCGTTGATGCGGATAAGAGCAGTGTGGAGATCGTCAAACATAATCTACAGTTGACTGGCTTCACAGATAAGGCGGAGGTTTATCGCAACGATGCCGAGCGGGCGCTCAAGGCTCTCTCTAAGCGGGATATTCGCTTCGAACTTGTTTTCCTTGATCCCCCCTATCGGATGAAAACCGCAGGTGAACTGATGCTTGCTATGGATGGCTTTCATCTATTAGAGCCTGGGGCTACCTTGATGGTAGAGCATGAATCGGGACATCGTTATCAGGAGCAATACGGACCGTTTCGCCAGATAAAACATGTGGCTTATGGGGAAACAACAATCGCGATCTATCGATATGAACCTGTTTCGGCTGAGCTTACCTTGGTTTCGGCTGATTTGACGAACGAGGGATAGTAAATTATGAAAAGTAAGCGAAAATGTAAATAGATAGCTGGAAGATGAAGGAGGAAGCCGATGAAGAAGATTAAGCATGAACCTTCTGTGGCCGTGTGCCCAGGAAGCTTTGACCCTGTTACTTATGGACATTTGGATATTGTATCGCGCGCAGCAGAGGTGTTTGATAAGGTTATCGTAGCGGTTTTGAATAACACGAGTAAGCAGGCATTGTTTAGTGTTGGAGAGCGTGTGGAACTGCTGCGAGAAGTAACGCGACATCTTCCCAATGTGGAAGTAGACTCTTTTGATGATTTATTGATTAATTATATGAAGGACAAGAAAGCTCATGTCATTGTAAAAGGACTCCGGGCTGTTTCTGACTTTGAGTACGAGCTGCAAATGGCTTCAGTCAACAGGAAGCTGGATGAAGAAATTGAGACGTTTTTTATGATGTCTAGCAATCAGTACTCCTACTTAAGCTCAAGTGTGGTCAAGCAGATCGCCCGGTTCAAGGGTCCTGTGAATGATCTGGTACCGGAGGCGGTAGAGAAAGCACTTGATGCCAAGTTTGCCGCTCTGCAGAAGATAAGTCCTCTCGTCTAACGAAAAAGAGCAGTGTTTTGCTAAAATGGTGTGGCTAATATCTGGTTATCCAATAATATAATTCTTAGTACTATCATCGCCCCATTCGTCGATTCTCCACGATGAGCAGGGGAGTCAGCAGGAAGGTGAGCATGGCTAAGCCGCCAAATAGGAGGACAATAACCGAAGCGGCTTGACCTGTCGATGACCAAAGAACGGGCCAAAGTGGGGTGAACGTTTCTTGTACACCTGTAGCTGTAGGGATGATTTGAGGGACCTCACGAATAGGCAAAAAGCTGAACTGTTCACTGCTAAGCCAGTGGGTTAGCGGAGCTCCAAGAGCGAACGTAAGGATAAAAGCAAAGCCAGCATGGAGGCAGCGACCAAGCAAAAAGGGCAGGTAGCCGATGCGACTATCGTTCATGATTCCCCGGACCTGCAGATGCTGGGTCAAACCGCTCCAGCCAAGGACCGCTCCGATGAAGGCGTAAAGCCAAATGCCACCTCCTGTCTGTACAGCAGCAGAATAGCTGCCGAGATGAGGTTCTAACAAAGCTGGAATTAAGGAAGAGCCAGACCAGGCTGGCGGCAGTTGAAGAGAAATCATCCGACATAGCACAGAGAAGAATATGATAAAGCCACTTAGTGAGAAGAGCGTTTGAATAGCATGAGCGACGGCTTCACCGAGCAGCTTGCCGAAGGATCGGCCATCTTCCTCACGAGCTTCACTCATAGCACGAAAGAATCGCGTAGCCATACCTATCCGGACAGTCGATTCATCGGTCGATTGCTCGGGGCCATCTGGTAGGTTGCGAAGTAGTAAGGCAACGACAAACGCGGCTACATAATGTATGGCAGCGATGAAGAGACCCGCTCGAATACTGTGGAGGAAGCTTACTCCAATAACGGTAACCATGGTGACAGGGCTGCACAGGTGCGAGAGGGATAAGAGCCGATTCGTTTCACCTTGTCGCAGTGCTTTTTTGGCATATAGATGCATAGTAGCCTCTGCACCAACAGGATAGCCAGCGAGCAGTCCGGCGGTCAACGCTTCTCCACCACCACGGGGGATACGAAATAAAAACCGCAGAAGCGGCTCGAACAAAGCGCCAAAAGCACGAACAAGGCCTAAACCTGTGACAATTTCCACAAGAATATAGAATGGCAAAAGACCAGGTAGCAGTACAGTCCACCATAACCTCAGCCCACCAAGAGAGGACTTAAAGGCTTGGTCTGGGTAAAGGATAATGAGAATAACCAGCAATAACGCTATTAAGCTGAGAATAGCCGTAACCATTCGACTTCGCCCATTTTCCGACAGTAGCCTCATTGGAAAATCACCTCACATAGGTAAGCTTTGATTCATATGTACGCCCCGCGAGCGATGATTAGACCAAGCTGTCGTACGCCTCGTGATTGACGAATAGAATAAATGTAAGCAGTGAATAGATTAAACGAGCTGTCAGCAGAATGAAGTGCTACTGATGTGGAGGTTAGGACATGGATGAGCAAAATAATAACAATAAGGTTACGTCAGAAAATGAATTGAATTCGGATGAAGGACCAGGGGGATTGAATCCAAGCGATAGACCGGGAAAGCGGCGGCCTATTCCCTCCTCCTTTAAGCTAATTGTCGCAGCAATGGTGGGAATGATTGCGGCTTATTTCCTCGTTTTTTATCCACTTCCTTATTATATTTATCAGCCTGGGTCAGCGGAGAATATCAGACCCATGGTACAAGTGACCAAGCAGAATCCACCTGACCAAGGTACGTTTATGCTAACCACGGTAGGAGTCATGCACGCCAACGCATTGACCTACGCTTGGGCAGAGTTAACAGACAAGGAAATGCAGCAGAGGAAAAACGTGCTTCTTGTGGGAGAAACAGAAGAGGAATATAACCAGCGCCAGGTGTACAGTATGGTCTCCTCCCAGAGTAACGCCATTCTCGCCGCCTACCGCAATCTGACGCTTCCCTTCCATTTTGAAACGGAAAGCATCATGGTTATGCACCTGGTTCCAGGTATGCCAGCAGCAAACGTTCTCCGGGTAGGGGATGTGCTACTCAAAATGGACGGTAAGGTGATGGAATCAGCCGAGCAATTGGTTAACTTTTTGGTTGGCAAAAAAGCGGGGGATACAGTCACGATCACGTTTAAGCGTGGAGAGACGGTATTGGAGAAGCAGGTTGCTTTAGACTATTTGCCAGTGGAGCCCGCCGAAAGCGGGAAAGCAGCGGCGGCACGTCGCGTCGGGGTCGGCATCTCCTATAACTTCCTGATGTCTGTTCAACCGGAAAATCCAGAAAACCATGTTGCGATTCAAGCTGGAGAAATTGGTGGGCCCTCCGCTGGACTGATGTTCACGCTCGAAATCATCAATCAGCTGCTTCCTGAGGATATATCC
Source organism: Gorillibacterium sp. (assembly GCA_023511325.1). Taxonomy (GTDB): domain Bacteria; phylum Bacillota; class Bacilli; order Paenibacillales; family NBRC-103111; genus Gorillibacterium. The sequence goes on along the minus strand of JAIMBU010000233.1, from coordinate 1,670 downwards.
AAAGGCCATCGAATTGCCGGAACGGGTACCATTAGCGAAGATGGAACCGTGGGTCCGATTGGCGGCATTCCTTATAAGGTTATTGCCGCCAACAGGGAGAAGGCAGAGATTTTCTTTGCTCCTAAGGAAAATGCAGCCGATGCCATTAAGCAAGCGAATAAATTAAAAACGAAGATGAAGATCGTTACCATCGGTACGCTCAGCGAAGCCAGGGATTATCTGAAACAGCTTCCTGAGGCAGCGGCAACGAAGAAATAGTTCGACAGTTGGCTGTAAAATCCAACTTCTATTTAAACGAATAAAGCTAACCCTCTATTTGCAGGGGAGCCTGATAATAGTCGCGGAATAGCTCGCGACTTTCGACTACTGGGCAAGAGAGGGCATATAGAGCAGCGGCACGAATGTCTAGATCAAGCAGCGGAGACGTTTCCTTTGTTGCCTTAACTACAACCGGAACAGTCGCTGTTGTTTTCATCTGCTTCAGAAGTTGACGGCCACGGGTACTAAAGCCTAAAATACGCAAATAAGGCACACCTCGACTAAGCACTTCTCGAGAGAGTGCTTTTTTGCTGTGGTTGAGCAGAATACGAAGTAATGTCCGTTGTAGCTTAGCACTGGTATAACGCTTCGTTTTTATGGCGTCGAGTAGCTGGCTGACGAGTTCTCCGGCCTCATAATCCAATGTCGGCAGCACTCCCTTAATCCGCTGCTCCAGACCCTCTGTGACCTCACAAATCTCAGCAAGCTCCTCTGGGGATCGGGTAAGGAGGATATGAAGCAGAGGAGTTGCGAAGCGCTCCCAATCGATGGGGCCTCGCCCCGCTGCCCATTCCCGCTGGAGAATATCGTGCGTGTACGCGGGGACGAAGGGCCGGGCAGCTGTCAGCCCGGCCGCGAGCCTTGCTGCAGCGCCTGCTGCAGCAAGGTCGTTCACGCCGCCCATAAGCAGGCGGCGGATAGCTGTGGCGCTGGCGTGGGCTCCGCCCGCCACAACCGTCCGCTCATGATAGCCCGCGCCGCTGCGGGCCATGGTGAGCGGGACGATGCGGCTGCCGATGCGGCGCAGCGCCAAGCAATAGTGCAGCCCAAGAATATCGTTGGGCTGCACCAGTAGTCCTTCGTCGTCGGCACCGACGAAGGTAGCTGCGGCCGCGGCATACGCAGCGGGATAGCCGATTCCACGGGCCAGTTGAGCACGTAGAAGCTCCCGGAATTCCACGGGTTCTTCGTACAAGCGCTCAGCAAGCTCCTGGAATCGCTGGATCGCGCCGCTTTCGCTGCCGAAGACCAAGGTGTCCGTCAGCCCGGACGCCTCTAGTGCCGACACAGCGCCGTAGGCAAACCATTCGGCCGGCTGTGCGGCGAAAGCTACGGGCAGCTCGATGACAACATCAGCGCCCATGTGAAGTGCCATCTCGGTGCGCGCCCATTTGCTCACGATGGCTGGCTCGCCACGTTGGAGGAAGGGGCCGCTCATGACCGCGATGACAGCGTCAGCCGCGGCGAGTCGCTTCGCTTCTTGAAAATGATGGACATGTCCGTTATGAAGCGGATTATATTCAACAACAATGCCTACAGTTCTCAAAAGAAATCCTCCTGATAGTTGGGTGCGAATGGTTTTGATTATTTCCTTAATGGATGGAAAATTGTTTATAATTCACGATTTTCTT
>JAIMBU010000232.1 GCA_023511325.1 Gorillibacterium sp. | reverse complement strand
CTATCGTATTTACCATGTTTTTCTCGGGCGGACTGATCCCTACCTATTTGAATATGAAAAATCTTGGCTTGATTGATTCCCGCTTGGCTTTGATTCTACCCGCAGCCATCAGCACATGGAATTTGCTCGTCATGCGTACCAGCTTCGCTCAGATTCCGGTTGCCTTGGAGGAGTCGGCGCGGATCGATGGAGCCAACGATTTTACCATTCTGTTTCGGGTCGTTATTCCCGTCTCCTTGCCCATTATGGCGGTGATGACACTTTTCTATGGCGTTGGGTACTGGAACTCCTATATGGATGCGCTGATCTATCTGCGAGACCGAAATCTATATCCTTTACAGATGGTGATGCAGGAAATCCTGATTGCCAATAATACTGATTCCATGATGTCGACGGTCAGCGACGTGGACAAGGGTCTTATTCAGGAGACGATTAAATACGCTACGATTATTGTAGCAACCGTTCCCATCTTAATGCTGTATCCCTTCCTCCAGCGCTATTTCGTCAAGGGTGTTATGTTAGGTTCGATTAAGGAATGACCCGTAGAATAGAGAACTTAGAAGGAGGTCAGGAAAATGCCCCGTCATCTGCATATTATTTCGCATACCCATTGGGACAGAGAATGGTATTTAACCTTCCAGCAGTTTCGTCTGAGGTTAATTGATCTGGTCGACCATCTACTCGATCTGCTGGATGAAGATCCGGCGTTTAAGCACTTTTATTTGGATGGTCAAATGATCATTCTTGATGACTACCTAGCCGTTCGCCCCGGTCAACGGGAACGACTGGAAAAGCATATTCGCAGTGGAAGAATTGCCATTGGCCCCTGGTACGTCCAGAACGATACCTTTCTCACCAGCGCTGAGTCAACCATCCGAAATTTGTTCTATGGTCTACGCGACGCTCGCAAATGGACGGATCAAGTCATGAATGTCGGCTATATGCCCGATCAATTTGGTCATATCTCACAGTTGCCGCAAATATTACGCGGCTTTGGAATTGACAACGTTATATTAGGCCGCGGCTATAAGCCCGAATGTCATGACGGTAAAAGCGAGTTCAACTGGGTTTCCCCCGATGGCTCCAGTGTGCTGACGGTTTTTCTGGCCCATTGGTACAATAACGCCCAACGTCTTCCAATCGACCCCGAGCAATGTGCGCAATTATTAGCTATGATCACTGCCAAATGCGAAGAATATGCGACTACTGAGCATCTTCTGCTCATGAATGGGGTAGATCATCTGGAGGCGCAGGAAAACCTGTCGGAAGTCCTTCGCCAGGTCAAGCCACAATTGCCACATGATGTTCAAATTCATCACACTACTCCCTCCGCCTATTTGGAGTGCATTAAAGCTGAGCAACCAATCCTGTCCGAGTTTGTTGGGGAGCTGCGGGAGGGAGATCAATACCATCTGCTTCAAGGCACATTATCTGCGCGGGTTTATCTTAAACAGCTGAGCATGGAGGTCCAGGATCTGCTGGAAAAGTATGTAGAGCCCGTCTCTGCATGGAGCGCTATGCATGGCCTGCAAGAGTACCCCGTAGATCATATGGCGTTCGTCTGGAAAATGCTCATGCAGAACCATCCGCATGACAGCATATGCGGATGCAGTCGCGATGCCGTACATGAAACGATGGTATCTCGCTTCCGGGAGGCCCGGGAGGTCCTTCAGGATTTACTGGATCGCGGGGTTCAGCAGTTCGTGAAGCAGATCGATAGATCAGGTCTGTCCGGCTATGATCAGATCCTGGTTGCCTATCAGACGTCGTCACGTTCACGTAGCGGCATGGTCGATGCCGAGATAGATGTACTGCAGGAGAATGGGGAGCAAGCAGGCATACGGCTGACCGATGCTACAGGCAAGGAAATCCCCCACCAGACCTTAATCAAAACGAAGATCGGAAAACGGATGCTTAGTCCAATCAATCTGCCGACAACGATTCCGGTCATCCGTCATCAAATCCGCTTTCTTGCCGAGGACATTCCCGCCATGGGCTACTCGACTTATCGTGTTGAAGTGGTGATTCGTCCCGATTCCGTTGAGCAGCAGGATACGTATCAGCATGCTCCCATTTTGGAAAATGAATTTCTCAAGGCGGAAATTCTGGCAAACGGCTCCATCCGTCTGATGGACAAAATCAGCGGTCATTTATATGAAGGTATTCACATTTTTGAGGATGCTTCAGATATCGGCCATTCTTATGTATCTCATCCCGTGAGAAATGACACAGTGCTGACCACCGAGCACGTTGAGGCTATTACGACGTGTCTGTCGCATACACCACTGGAGCAGGTATATAAGATTGAAATTCCTTGGAGACTACCGCTTGAGGTAGATGAACAAACTGAGACTCGCTCAGCCACCTACAGAGATTATTCGATTATAACGGAGGTGCGCCTAGCGAAAAATTCCCGCGTCTTATCCTTCAGCACAAATGTGAACAATCAAGTGCAGGATCATCGCTTGCGCGTCCTCTTCCCCGTTCCATTTGAAGCAGGATTATGCCGGGCGGGTGGGCAACTGGATGTCATTGAGCGGCAGCACAAGACTATCTGGCCCCGCGACCGCAATACGCATCCCAACTGGAAGTTTGTCGACCTCTCCAGTGATCTTGGCGGAATTGCACTGCTAAATAAGGGGCTGCATGATTATGAAGAAATCGACCAGCCCTATGGAATCGCCTTAACATTGCTACGCTCCGTACGCTCCATCTCTCGAAGGCTACCTGATGCTACCGATGAATTTGGTTTGGAGGCGGGACATCAGTGCCCGGGCGAGCATCGATTCGAGTACGGTATTTACGCACATGCTGGAGAAAAGTCTAATGCTGACATTTACCTAAGCGCAGAGGAATTCTCCAATCCAATCAACTGCGCTGTGCGGCCTGTGACTCAAGAGCACTGGCAAACCGGCAGACCGTGGGTGCAAGAACCCGGTATTCAAGGAATGTTTAGCCGTCCTGATCAAACCTTCGACTTGCCAAGGCTACCTTTCGTCGGCCAATTCCTGCGACTATCTAATGCGAAGATGCTGGTCAGCGCCTTTAAGTTCGCCGAGGATCGACGCTCCATTGTCCTCCGCCTGTGGAATCCCGAGGATTACGCGATAAACGGTAGCGTGTCCGTAAGCTCCGTTGTGCAGGGTGCCTTCAGCCTTAACCTTCTGGAGGAGCGCATGCAGCCTATAGCCATGAACGGTTCGCAACTAGAGCTTTCCCTGGCACCTAAGCAGCTATGCACTGTTGAATTGGAGCTTGGGCATTAATATAAGCTGCAAAATTTATCGGCTTCACACGAGAAAAAATGAACAGCAGTCATGGGAGTAATTAAGCTCAACTCCTCTGGCTGCTGGTCTTTTTTTATTTCCCCTAGAGAAGTCCGTTGATTCCTACACCACGAGTTCAACCGCTTCGTTGGGTAAAAATAACCCGCTCACCCAAAGAAAATGTGATAAACTTAACATATCAGCTATCAGAAAATCAGGAGGTTTACATGATTGGTCTCATCATCAATCCCGTATCCGGCAATGGCCGAGGCAGTAAGGTTTGGACAAAGCTAGAAACTCTATTACAAGGTAGCCCGTACCCCTATCATGCTTATTTTACAACAGGACCCGGTGACGCTACGCTTTTGGCCAAGAAAATGTACAACACCGGTCATTACCGGGCCATCGTCGCAGTCGGTGGGGATGGGACGGTAAATGAGGCTGCAAGTGGGATTTGGGAAGCGCTTACTGCATTAGGGGAATCACAGCGGTTGGAAGCGCTCTGCGCCTTTGGATGTATTCCGGCGGGATCAGGAAATGATTTTGCCCGAGGGCATGGCATTCCGGCGCACACCGAACAAGCACTTGCAGTTATCTTAAGCGCACTTGAGTCTGAACAGACACCAAAAGCGATGGATCTTCTGCGTATGGGGCAGCGGATAGCCGTCAATTCGATTAGCTGTGGTTTTGATGGTCAGGTTGCCTTAACGACCAATAATGCCATCTATAAAAAATGGTTTAATCTGCTTGGCATTGGCAAGCTCGCCTATATACTATCGGTTGTTCGGGTGCTTCTCACCTATCAGCCGCGAAACCTGGTGCTGCGGGTAGACGATCAGGAGTATATGCTAGCGAATGTATGGCTAGTTGCTGCGGGAAACATTCCTTATTATGGGGGAGGCATGAAGATTTGTCCTTCTGCTGTTCCCGATGACGGGCTTGCATCCCTGTGTGTCGTCTCTGGAATCAACCGTTGGCAGTTGCTACGTTTCTTCCCACTTGTTTTTTCGGGAAGTCACGAAGGACACCGCGCGGTGCAGATTTTTTCTGGCAGAAGAGTCGAGATTATTCCGAGTCATCCGCTCGCGGTGCAGGCAGATGGCGAACCGGTAAATACGGAGCGACTGCTTATCGAGGTTCTGCCCGGTGTTCTGCCTGTAATAAAGCCCACTTCCTCGGCTACGCCTAGGAAATGGGCAACTGATGATAAGATTGACACCGAAAGAGCGAGCGGAGAATAGTCATCAAGCACCTAATCCCGTCTAGCTTTAGTTTTAAATATCGCTTATGGCCTTAATGATCCGGCTCAAATACAGCGAGCCGGATTTCGCTTTCTTCTAGGGCGCGATAAAGCGCCATCTGTGCTGCTTCGATCAGCTCAACAGCCTGACCTCGGACTTCAGCGTGGAAAGCAATCCCCGCTGCCCCTTCCCACGCGGTTGTGTTAGCGGTTCCAGGAACTGCAAGCAGGATCAATTGACTGAGCAATTGCTGAACTGCCGCCTTTACCTCTGCTTCATCCGCAAGGTCCTGGTATAGCAGCAGAAATTCTCCGCCTGCCACGCGGGTTACTACACCGTTCTTGCCCACACTAAGCTCCATCAGCACGACAGCAGCCCGGAGCAGACCATCTAGATCCCCTTCTGTTGCAGCAGGCGTCAGCATTCTGTCTGCCGCCAAATCCAAGTACGCCACAGCTAGTGGATGCCCGTAACGGTCGGATGCGTAAATAGCCTGCTTCAAGAGCTCCCGAAACATCTTCTGGTTGGGTACATCAGTTAAAGGATCGTTATAAGCAAGCATTGCACTTCGCTCTTCATGTGCCTTGCGCTCGGTAACATCTCTACCTGCGATAAGAATATAAGGAGTCCCATTCTCCCAAAGAAGCGAGCCCTTAGCTTCCACCCAGACGAATGAACCATCCGGAAGCGTATAGCGAAATTCTACACGCTTTGTCCCCTGTTTGTTACTGATCCCTGCAAACATATGCCTCACCTTGGGAATATCTCGTTTATCGACATTCTCCAGCACGCTTTTGCCCAACACCCTGTCCTCAGCCAGTCCTAGCACATACTGGAATGAAGGGGAAGCATATTGAATAACTCCGGCGACATCAGTAAGTAGAATCAAGTCGGTCATGTTCTCGGCGATCAGTCGATATCTCCGTTCATGCTCCTGGTTGGCAGTTTCAGCTAGCTTCTCCCGAGTAATATCTCGATAAATACCGGTATAGGCGTAAATCTCGCCATCATCCATTCGTAAAGAGAAATAAGTAACATCCACATAAACAGGAACTCCGCCCTCCGTTACATAAACAGCACTAGAAGGGCCCACCTGATCTCCCCGTTTCAGCATGGCGGATAAATCCGCGATATGTCGTTGGTTTTCTTTTGAGAAGAATGTACCCCGCCCAGTCAATTGACTTTCAATATCCTCATCCATGT
>JAIMBU010000231.1 GCA_023511325.1 Gorillibacterium sp. | reverse complement strand
ATCTGCCCTGCGATGAAGGCATTGGAGCTGGTTTGCTGCCAAAAGGCCTGTCTTCAGCCACACACTGGGCATTATTTAGATAATAGCTCTCCCATTGCTCTCCCATCCGCTCGTGGATCATCTCATAGGCCTTTCGTAGCTTAAATCCTCTGCGCTCTACATGATGAGCATCAGATGAAACGATATGAATGAGACCGCTTCTGCATAGTGACCAAGCTAGTTTCTCCACCCGTTTGCCAAATCCACCAAGTAATGAATGGGTTGTAACCTGTGCGAAGGCGCCTTGCTCGATAAGCTCTGCCAGTCGCTCTGGGTGTCGCGCAATCTCCGCATTACGTTCAGGGTGAGCGATAATTGGCTTAAGCTTCATTATATTCAATTCATGAATCAGCTCATTGATCTCCTTCGGTATCTGAAATGAGGCCAGCTCAATCAATATATAATGAGAATTAGCTAGCGTAAGCAACTCCTTTCTCTGCCAAGCCTCTAGCAAATCGTCATGAACCCTGATTTCTTGCCCAGATAATATAGTAACAAGCACACCTGCCGCTGATAACTGCTCGTTAATCTGTCGGGTGTGCTCTATAACCGCTAATGCCTGATTGGTATAATTCCCGTTGGCATGGTGTGGCGTCGCAATCATGGTTGTAATTCCCTCGGCCGCCGCCGCCCGAGCCAATTTCAATGTATCATCCCAACTGGCGGCTCCATCATCCAATCCCGGTAATATGTGGGTATGAATATCTATCATTCCGGTCTTCACTCCCTAAAATGAATATTAGCTATGAGCTAGAAAGTTGTGTTTATTCTATCATATGGCTTACTTAAAGTAGATCCAGCGATTCCTCAAGCGGAAATTGAAGCTCAATGCGCGTACCCACTTGGAGCTTACTTGATACTTGAATCGTTCCCCCTTGAAGCTCGACCAGTTTCTTGGCAATCGCTAAGCCCAAGCCAGTTCCACCAAATTGCCGCGAACGAGACTTCTCCACTCGGTAGAAGCGCTCAAAGATATAGGGAAGTTCTGCTTCAGGTATCCCCATTCCTGTATCTTCAACCGTTACTTGCACGAAATTGGCATGATGGCTTAGAGTTACGTCAATTCTTCCGGATTCTGTATAACGAATAGCATTATCCAAAAGATTAAGCACGACTTGCTGCAGCCGCATTCCGTCTCCGACGATCAAGGGCAAGGCCGCAGACCACCGGTATACGTTGAGCGACAGCCCTCTATCCTTAGCCTTTAAAGCTACCTTAGAAACCGCTTGATCCACTACCTCCGTCAAATCGAGACTCTCCAGAAAGAGCGTAGTTTTACCCTCCTCCATCTTGGACAGCTCAAAGAGATCATCGACTAGATGCTGAATGCGTTGCGCTTCCTGATAGATAATCTCCAGATAGCTGTCTTTCTCTGCCTCTGTCTCGTACATTTTATCTTTGACTACTTTGGCATAACCCTCCAAATAAGTAATCGGCGTCCGAAGCTCATGCGAGATGGTGGCCAAAAACTCCTGACGGGTATCCCGATACCTTTGCAGATCAACAGCAAGATCATTAATAGCCTCCGCAAGAAAACCAATCTCGTCCTTACGCCTGATATCTAGTCTGGTTTCCAACTCGCCCAAAGCAATTCTTTTGGTTGCTTTCTGCATTAAAAGTAAGGGTCGTGATAAAATTCGAGCAATTATCCACGTCATACCTACAGCGAGGATAAAAGCACCTATTCCAGAAAAAAGCAACAGCTTGCGCACCGCCATAAGCGATTCATCGCGATGTTTGGTAGAGCTCATTAAGTACAGAACAGAACCAAACGAGCTTCCCTGCGGGAGCGGTTGCCCGATTAGTAGATAGTGATTGCCTGCTGAATCCTTGTGCTCGAAACTGATTGCGCGTCCAGCGGAGATTACTTTCTCATCCTCAGAGCGGATAAAGGAACGATCGGCTTCATTATGACCTCCTGAGTGGAAGAGGACTTGTTCAGCAGCATCCGTATAATAGATACTCACACTTGAGAAGTCGGCAAAGGAGAGCATCATCTGCTCGGAGGAAGTATCCGCGGAGTCAATCATTGCAGAAAAATGATCAGCCATCTCCTGCAGCTCCGTTTTCATTTCAGCAGAGTAAAACTTGGAGAACATCCGATCCAGCGCGAAGCCAAGCGAGAGTAATACGATTAAAAAGGCGGATAGGATAATCATACCCAGCTTAAATCCAATTCGATTGTTTCCGTTCATTTCACTTCACCTGGCTCGTGAAATCTATAGCCAAGCCCCCAGATGGTTTGAATGGGATTGTAACCTAGTCCCGCTCTTTGCACTTTCTCGCGAATATTCTTCACATGCGTGTCAACGACACGGGATTCACCCGTGTAATCATTTCCCCATACCCATTCAACCAATTCCTCACGGGTGAAGGCACGGTGTCTGCTCTGAGCTAAGACGAGGAGTAGATCGAACTCTTTTTGCGTAAACTCGGTCACTTGATCTTGGATGAGAATTTCTCGGCCCTCTGGATAGATTCTTAAGCAAGTGAAATCCAATACGGAGGGTTGGGGTAAAGAGACTTGAGTGATGCTAGAACGGCGAATCAGGGAGTGCACACGAGCTAACAGCTCCTCAGGTTCAAAGGGCTTGGTTAAGTAATCATCTGCACCCATCCCTAAGCCACGCACCTTGTCCTTCGTTTCCGAACGAGCCGTCAGCATGAGGATCGGCACGGTACTTACCTCACGTACTCGCTTACATACCTCCCAACCATCCATGTCTGGCATCATCACATCGAGTAAAACCATATCAAAGGCCATAGTTTTAACCAAAGCTAACGCTTCATGACCGGTTGCCGCCTCTTTAATGGTGAACCCTTCTTTTTGCAGATAGATCCGCAGCAAGTTACGCATATTCCATTCATCATCGACGATCAACATCTGCAGCTTTGCCAACTCATTCACCTGCTCCGTTCTGTAGCCTATTCAAAGACCTGCTTATACCTATTTCCAGTATAACCTGAAACCTCTGCCAACACAGCCGTTAAGCTGTTGCCCTCTTGCCGCAGATCGTCCATATAAAAGTCCCTTTTGATTTTGCCACGATGAAGAATAATCGCCCGATCCAGTACATTTTCGATCTCTGCAATCATGTGCGTGGTAATCAGTATGGTTTCATCACCTTGCAGATTGGCAACCATCAGCTTGAGGAAATCCTGCCGCGAGAACATATCCTTGCCCAGAAATGGTTCGTCCATTAGAATGTACTTTGCTCCTTTGGAAAAACCCGCACAAATCTCCAGCTTTGACTTTTGACCTTTGGAAAAGGTCTTGATTTTCCGATCTGCTTCAAGTTCATAGAACGTCAGCAGTCGTTGATAATGCTTGCTGCTGAAACGCGGATAAAAATCCGCTAAGAAGTCTCCATATTGACGTGGCGTGAGATTAGGAAGATAGCTGCCTTCCTCAGTAATAAAGGCCATTTTATCGTACTGCTCCGTTACTGGGAGACCGTCGATCAGTACCTGACCATTCTGAAGCTCGCCAATTCCCATTATGGCCTTAAGTAATGTGGTTTTACCACTTCCATTTTCCCCCAACACGCCTACGATTTCACCGCTGTTTATGGTCACATCATCTAGGTACAAGGACATCCGATCCTTCGTATACCATTTCTCCACATACTTTAATTCAATCATCTCTGCCCCTCCGGTCTAAGCGAAGTTTATCTGATTTGAATATTGCGAAAGGCCCTGTATTCCCACTCTGCATAGCTAAGTCCAGTTGAGGGTGGTAGGTTCATTGTTTTTATCAGATCATCATTCAGATCCGTAACCAGCTCACCTTTATAAATAAGCGTAGCTTTCTGGTAGACATAAATCATAAAGCGTTTAGGCGGGATGAGTTCAGTAGGAATAAGTTCCTTCTCTTTCACTTCATTTAAGACCTTAACTACGTAAAGCTTGCCATTTCGATAGCTGATAGCGGTTAATACACCAAAGGTGTCATCCTGACCATCGACGTTGCTTGTATCCACCTTGTTGATTACCTTGACTCCCTCGGAGAAATCCAAGCTCCAAATTGTTTTCCTAAAATCACTTTGCGAAGATAAGCTACTGCGAAAGCTGAGATTCAGGATGCTCTTGTCAGGATCAACATAAGAGCCATAAGGCTCGGAAAAGCGCTCGGTAATAGAAGGATCAGAAGAAACAGCCGGGGTTCCTCCTGTTATAGCGAAATGGTCAATAACTGCCTGCCCTAGCTCTTTGCCGCTTTTGCTGTCAAAGCCTCTAACAATAAGCTGATTGTTCTCTACAATCAGTAAAGCAAGCTTATCCCCAACCGCTTCTAGTCCAAGCACCTCAATGCCTGTTGCTCCTTCGCCTTTATTCTGGTCTAGACTGAATGTGGTAATTACCCGTGCGGGTTCTGCTGATTTAGTAGATCCATTACCAGCTTCAGTAAAGTTCAATTCATAAATCCCGTTCGTTCCGATCCAATCCTTTGTCGTGGGTACGGTATAGTAAATTTTATCACCCGCCTGAGCAAGACCGTATTCCAGAACATTAGAAAGTGTGTAGTGCTTCGTATTGACATCCGTGTCAGATGCCGGCGCGTTTGGTAAATACGACGAAGAGGGTGTAGGCGGGGGGGTAGCTTTAAAGACAACCGCGGGTCTTACCAATGCTGTCCCTTTCGTATCATAACTTTTCTGATCACGAGCAATAACTAGAGCATCCGTTATTGATCCCTGAAGCTCATATTCCAGTCCATTCAATAGTTTGGCTTTACCCGGTGTATAAAATATTTGGTTAACCTGTTCGGGATAGTCAGATAATTCCGTGTTTGTGCTGATCTGACCTCGATCAATCGTAAATTGGGTGCGGTGATACCCATCACTTAAATCTCCACTTATGCGTACATCCTCAATGGCTGAATGATCTCCCTGAAGGTCCTTGATCGTAAATATTTGCTGATCCTTGTCTGTATACACCTTGGATAACATGATTCCGATAATGATTAAAGCTATAATCAACGTAGGAATAGCTAAATTTCTTCTGACTGCTGCCATCGTAACTCTCCTCCTATGCTACTGCTCCTTTTTTGATCAGCCTACTCCCGTGCCAAATGAAAAAACTGCTTAAACAAAGCAGGACAATAGGCTTGAGGTAATACTCCGTGAAGGTAACATTATAAACAGGCAGACTCATCCGAAAGTCCCATTCCTTCATTATAATGATAACGGCCACAGCAACGATCATATAGCCCCAATAGCGCTTGCTTCGCTCAATCAATGCAGCATAATAAAGCCCTGTCGCTAAACCAAGTAGAATGCTCATAGAAGAAAGTACTCCGTTTACATTTAAGGGTAGCAGCATCCGCAGAAAACCTGAACGGATAAAGGCGAGAAACAAACCGTTTGTCATCACAAATTCTCCATTATTCAAGCTTCCTAATTTGGCGGCTACCAGACTGTAGCCTAGCTGTACAGTCAGAAGCTGCGTGGCCAGAAATAGCAGCAGGCAGATCATGAAGGCACAAAGCTTGCTGAAATAGATCATTTCACGTTTTACCGGTAACGTGAGGTAGGTATATATGCTTTGGCTACCCCAGTAGTTGACATAGATGTTCTTTAAGAAAGCGGCACAAATCAATGCCAAAAAGATAAAAAAAGCAGTCACACATCCCGCCGAAGCATAAACATCCTCAAAACGCTCAAGCACGCTGTATAGGT
>JAIMBU010000230.1 GCA_023511325.1 Gorillibacterium sp. | reverse complement strand
TCCGTAAACATCATAACCTAGTTCCGGACTCTGCGTCAGTTTTTTATAAAAGCGTCTCCCGAGGCTACCTGCTCCAATGATCAGGATATACTGTTTGTTAAAGCCTTTTCTCCGCAGACTACGAAGTGCAAACTTCACCCACAAACGGTAAATAAGTGTTCCGCATATGTTCATTGTTATAAAAACAGCAAGAAACTCACGCGATATGTCAATCTCCTTGGCTACAAACAACAAGCTAAGCAGAATCAGAAAACTGATAATGTGGATCTGAATAAGCTTCCATGCTTCAAAGGCAAAGGTCTTCTTCCGCTTGGGTGCGTAGAATTGCATGAAGAAACCCAAAAAAATAACAATAACACTATAAGCAAATCCCCACTGGTAATAACGGGAAGAGGATAAGCGGCTTGCGCTATCAACGTTAGCCCAAGGGGATTGGAACTTGTACCACCAAGCGGCTAGAAAGAACAATTGTATGACCAAGAAATCGCACAGAGCATAGACTTTGTGCATTAGGTGCTGGTTTCGATGAATCATACTTACGTTCCTCCTATCCGCCTCCAGTAGTTTACAACAAGAGCAATTCCTAATTTAATAGCAATTCCTACATATACCAACCCATTGGTCCATATAAAATAGCGAGAGGAATAATGCTTTCGATGAAAGATAAACATTGCTCGATGAAACTCGTAAACAATCTTTACAGGTTTGCGCCTACTACTTGCACCTTTATAATGGACAATTTCTACTTTAGGGTAGTAGTAAATCTGCCAGCCAGCCTGCTTGATCCGATAACACCAGTCAATGTCTTCCCCATACATAAAAAACTGCTCGTCCAACATCCCCACCTGATCAATCACCGAATGTCGTACTAACATGAAAGCACCGACAAGGCAATCAATCGGCTGTGACTGATCCGGGTTCAAGTGGCCCAACTGATACCCATTAAAATGAGCAATCCGTGGGAACATCCGTGCCAAACCAAAAGCATAGTAAAAGGAAGCTGCTGGCGTAGGAAAGCCGCGTTTGCAGGCCTTGTCCAGGCTTCCATCAGGAAGAACTATCTTACAACCGCTAGCGCCAACGGACGGGTTCTCCTCCATAAAGCTCAGCATCATATCAAGTGTATTCGGGTGAACGATAGTATCCGAATTCAGCAACAGGACGTACCGCCCTTTGGCAATCCGCATCGCCTGATTATTCGCCCGGGCGAAACCCACGTTCTGCTCGTTCTCAATGAGCAGAACGTGAGGATATTGCTCCCGTACAGCTTCGACCGTTCCATCCGATGAAGCATTGTCGATGAGGATCACTTCAAACAAATAAGTCGTTTCCGATTGATAGACTGACTCTAGTGCATTGAGCGTCAATTGTCGGGTATTGTAGTTTAATACGATTATACTAAGATCCATGTCATCACCTGTAAAAATCTAGTAAAGTTATTATAGCATGTTTGGATTATTTAAAATTGAGACTATTTAAAAAAAGAATAGATCTCATCAGACCGCGCCTTTACTTTATGAAAAATTTGTCTTCTTTGCTTGAACAGTCCGGAAAACGAACGAATAACGCGGCAATAAGAAGGCAGTAAATCTCTTTCTTTTCCCACGATATAAAGAAACTGTATGATCTCAAAAGCTATAATATACGGCAAATGGAGCAACACTTTAGAAGCTTTATCATTCTTGATGAGCATCCGGTAGCGGTTCTCAAAAGAATGACTTCTCGTAACCAAAGGCTTTTCCAATCGCGCCCCTGATTTCCACCCACGTTCATGAAGAGCCGTTGCACCAGGGACGAAGTAAGCTTTCCAGCCTGTCCAACGCGCCCGCCAAGCAACATCGATATCTTCCTTGTAAGCAAAGAAAGCTTCATCGAAAAATTGTCCCGCTTCTGAGATCTCTTTGACCATCCTACTCGAATAAAGCGCAGCGGCAGCGGACACACCAAACACCTCACACGGCAACATGTAACCGGAGGCATTTTCTCCCTGTCCTCTATCAAAGGCCCGACGGTTTTTTCTCATAATTAGCCCTGCACTATCTACCACACCAAGTCCTGTTTTCGAAAGCAGTAAGCCTGTAAGACCGCCTGCCTTCGGATGCTCTTCCGCAAATTTCATGAGGATATGAAGATAATCTGGATGCAAGATGACATCCGGATTAAGGATCAGATGATAATCACAAATCGACTGATCAATTGCCTGATTGTGAGCGCCTGCAAAGCCCTTATTCTCGTTGTTACTAACAATCAAAATGCTATCCGTAAAAGGACGGATTAACTCTAAGGTTCTATCTTGCGATGCATTATCGATTACAATAACTTGATCAACAGGGTATGATTGCCGAAGTACGGCGGTAAGGCAACCCACGATGTCTTTATCACTATTAAAGGTGACAATATGGACACTAACTGTGCTCATGTCTCATGATCCTCTATCCCTAGATATTTTCAATCTGTTCATAGACTAAGACGACTAAGACCGTATTCATTTAATTCATTATATCAAGCTAATCATCTTGATTTTTATCAAGCTCTAGCAAGAAATCTCTTAAAGCCTCTCGCCAGTGACGTATATCCTGAAAGCCATTCGTGTAGATGGATAAATGCTCCAATGCTGAGTTTCGCGGACGCGGCGCTGGCCGTGGAAACTGCTTTGTATCGCATGGCTCAAGCTTGGCTGTAAAACTTAATCCTAATATATCCTTTGCCTCAGCAAAAATAGCACTCGCAAACTCATACCACGTACAGGAACCGCTATTGGAGGCGTGGTACACTCCGTATTTCTCCGTCTGGATAAGTTCAAGCAAGAATCGAGCTAAATCTACCGTATAGGTCGGCGAGCCATGTTGGTCGTCTACCACCTGCAGCAAGGGCTTTTCCTGACCAAGCTTAAGCATCGTCTTCACGAAGTTATGGCCGTATTTGCCATATACCCAAGAGGTACGTACGATAAAATACTTAGAGGATAAGCTTTGGACCAGAATCTCCCCCGCACGCTTTGACTTGCCATAGATGCTCTGAGGGTCGGTATTATCATACTCATGGTAAGGTTGAGTGCCTAATCCGTTGAAAACATAATCCGTACTGATGTACACCAGTTTGGCTCCAGCTTTCTCAGAGGCGACCGCTACATTACGACTTCCCGTCGCATTGATTAAATAAGCAGCAACGATGTCACTTTCCGCCACATCTACCGCTGTATGGGCCGCGCAGTGAATGACCGCATCAGGTCTGAATCCCCCGATAACCTCTATGCATTGATCCAGATCAGTAATATCCATCTCCAGACGATCACAGCCTAGAACTTCATGACCCTCCCGCTGAAGTAGCAAAACAATGTCCTGCCCCAATTGTCCGGCAGAGCCAGTAACTAGCACCTTCATCCTTGGCATTATAATGAGTCTCCTAAACGGTTGCCGTACTGCAGCTCAGCATATTTCTGGTATTGTCCCGATTGAATGCGAGTCCACCATTCCCTATTTGTCAGGTACCACCCAATCGTTGCTTTGATCCCTGTCTCAAATGTATGCTTCGGTTGCCAGCCCAACTCATTGGTGATTTTAGTTGAATCGATGCCATAACGACGATCATGTCCGAGGCGATCTTGAACATAAGTAATTAAAGAATCGGGTTTACCTAGCTCTTGTAGAACAGTGTTGACAATATGCATATTCGTCCGCTCATTGTTGCCGCCGATGTTATACACTTCTCCACTCACCCCTTGATGAATGACCAGATCAATCGCACTGCAATGATCCTCGACATACAGCCAATCACGGATATTCATCCCATCGCCATAAATCGGTAAGGGCTGGTTCGTAAGTGCACGTGAAATCATTAGCGGAATCAACTTTTCAGGAAATTGGTAGGGACCATAATTGTTTGAGCAACGAGTGATATTAACTGGCAACCCAAACGTTTCATGGTGTGCACGTACGAGTAAATCCCCGCCTGCCTTACTAGCGGAATAAGGGCTGTTTGGAGTCAATGGTGTTTCCTCAGTAAATAAACCTGTTGCACCCAACGATCCATATACCTCATCCGTGGATACCTGAACAAACTTAGTCACACTATACTTTCTCGCCACATCCAATAGCACCTGTGTACCCAGAACATTTGTCCTCACAAAAACATCAGGCTCCATAATACTCCGATCCACATGAGACTCGGCCGCAAAGTTAACCACCACGTCAACACCCTGGCCAAATAGTGAATCCATCGCCCGAACATCCGTAATGTCAGCCTTCACAAAAGTGTAATTCGGATTACCTTCAACTGATTTCAAGTTCTCTAAATTCCCCGCATAAGTCAAGGTATCAACATTAACGATCACGTATTCTGGATGCTGCTGTAGCATGTAGATAACAAAGTTGCTACCGATAAACCCTGCACCCCCGGTGACGAGCAGTTTCATGTGCAAAACCACCTTTTTACTTTAAATTCTAATCAAAGTTTAATTCTGCATCCTTGAGTAAGAAATGATATTGATCTTTACCAGATAACAATGGACTTGAAACTGGCCAGTCAATCCCTAGCGTCGGATCATTCCATAATATGCCGCGTTCATGCTCAGGGGAATAGTATTCGTCCACCTTATATAATACCTCAGTGTTAGGAACTAACGTACAGAAGCCGTGTGCGAATCCCTTTGGCACAAACAACTGTCGCTTGTTGTACTCACTAAGGATAATACCCACCCATTGCCCAAACGTAGGTGAACTCTGGCGAATATCGACGATTACGTCATAAATAACCCCGGAGAGAACTCGTATTAATTTAGTTTGAGCCTTTGGGCCCAATTGGTAATGAAGTCCACGCAACACTCCCACCTCCGCAGAGAGAGAGTGATTGTCTTGGATGAAATGAGTTTGAATTCCGTGTCCATTCATAATTTGCTCGTTATAACTTTCCATAAAAGAACCCCGATGATCGCTATGGACCACCGGTTCTAATAGGCTTGCGCCTTGTAGTCTTAAAGGAGTGACATTCATGCTGGAGTTCCTCCCCTTATTTATAATTTCAATTCACCAAAATGTTCATCAAAAAGAATATCTTTAGCCAACTCGTTTGCTTTAGCTAGTGAAGAATGTGTTCCCGCGTCAGTCCACCATCCGTGAAGAATATGATATGTTAGTTCATTTGTTCTAATATATGCATTATTTACATCCGTTATTTCAAGTTCACCGCGATTAGACGGAGTTAGTTTTTTAATAATGTCAAAGACATTACTATTAAACATGTAAATGCCTGTAACAGCATATTCAGTCATAGGAAGAGTAGGCTTTTCCTCAATGGTAATAATTTTATCGTTTCTTAGTTGAGGCACGCCGATGCGCTGTGGATCAATATCTTTTTTAATAAAAATCTTTGCGCCGTTTCCTTGAACCGCAAAGCTCTCAATATATTGAGAAATATCTTCCTCAAATACGTTGTCACCAAGAATAACTACACTTTGGTCCGATCCAACAAATTGCTCCGCTAACCCAAGGGCTTGGGCAATACCACCAGCTTCATGTATGACGCTGTAAACAACCTGGTTGGCAAAACGGATGCCCTGGGCAATCAAATCCTGGCCATAAGCTACGATGCGCTAAACAATCCGGTAACCCTAACAGATGCCCTTTAATGGCATTACTTAAAAGCAGGCGACACTTGGATAACTGCTACCTGCGATGTCAGTGGCGGCACGCTGACCATTGACCTGGTTAATAATCTCGCTTACAGTGTAACCTACACTATATATA
>JAIMBU010000229.1 GCA_023511325.1 Gorillibacterium sp. | reverse complement strand
CGATATAGGCAATCTCTTGATTGTTCAAGCCGGATTTAATCCGTCTCGGCCAAAAAATTCTTTGCATTTGCCCTGTATTACGTTCTACGCCGAAATAATCAGTATACGTATCCATGGAATTATAAATTTGTTCAGCTGTCAGTTTACTGGTGCTTGGACTACTATACTTGGAGAATATATACTCCAGTGTTTGGGCAATCTTCAAATTCTTTTTATGAGCAACTTCATGAGCAACTTTCGAATCGCTTTCACCCGTGTCTTTTGGCGGCATCTCAAAAAAAAGCGTCTGGGTAGAACGAGATGTTGCAATCGGAGCCTCATTCTTATCGTAAATATTGCCACGAACTGGCGTAATAAAATTTGTTCCTTCTGTGGTGTTATTCGTATTAGCCAGGATAGTCGGTCCCTCAACGAACTGGACATAAGCAAGTTTAATAATCAACGTTGAGAACATGACAAACGTCACGAAGAAAAAAATGTTGATTCGAAACGAAAAGTGTCTTCGCAGCTTCCCTTCTCGCTTCTCGGTTTGATCATCAAGATCAGATGAATTCTGCATTGCCCTCTACATTCCCTTCTTGCTACCAGCTTAGATCAATTCCGCGAGCGAAGTAATTCCTTCACCCGTGTGATAATCGTACCTTTTGATCCGAATGGCGTCAACTCCAACCTGATTAGGCGCCCAGACATCATTCCATTCATGATCACCAACATAAAGCACATCCGCGGCTTCAAGTCCGGATTGCCCTAGTGCTAGCGTAAATATGTCAGGATTCGGCTTCTCCAAGCCTACCTCTGTAGAGATAATCACCGGATCAAATAACGATAAAATAGCTTTGTCCTGCAAAATATTTCGTAAACCCGGCGAGAAGTTGGAGATGATTCCCATACGAAGACCAAGCGAGCGGATGCGCTCCAAGTTTTCAACCACATCGGAGAACAATGCGTAATGCGCCGGATTTAAGAATTCATTGTAGAGAGCCAGACTGCAATCGGCAATTTCCTCGGCATCCCACTGCTCTTCAGCACCAAGACGATGGAGTATATACGTATAAATCTCCATCCAGAATCGCTTATCTGATTCCGCGGAACACAATGATTCTGCACTCATTCGCTTGTCCGCATAGAATAGACGAATGGCCTCCTGCACAAGTTGCCCCACCTGCTCCTCTTGACGATAAAATAATCGTTTGTTCAGAAAATTGTTAAATATCATTCGATCATTGGGCACTGTAATCAGCGTATCCCCGGCATCAAAGAAAACGGCCTTGTAAGCCAAAAGCGGCTTTTTCAAATCATCCATCCCCTTCTATTCTCTCCTAAATCGATTGTTTAATATGAGTTTCAGCAAAATTAGGAGGGTTAAACCAGTTGCCTCCGCTTGAAGCCCAGGTCGAGTCGAGTGAGATCCAGCCTCTGGAGTCAAGAAGAACCTCATTCCAGGCATGAGGCCCGTAGCCCCCTGCTCCGTCATAGCCTAGTCCAGTCACCACACGCACCTCAAGCCCTACAGACTTTGCCATCACCGCATACAGTCGGGAATAGTCTATGCAGACGCCCTCACGGCTGGCGAATGTATCCTCCGGCGTCTGTTCCTTCCAGATTCCTTGCTCGACATAGAGGTCGTATTTGTCCCAATCATAACTTACTCGGGAGCCCACCCAACTATATAGAGCCTTGGCCTTATCCTCATCTGTCGTCGCTTTGGCAGTCACGGTTGCAGCCGTATCTACAATGTTCTGGGGGATATGAGCATCAAGCACCTCATATTTGCGTTGCAAGATCTTTGCCATCTCATCCTGTACGACTCGTGTAAACACAGGGAGACGGTCAGAGAGCCAATTCCCAGCCAGTGGACCGATGATTTTGTCCGCGCCCTGCTGATAGATTCGTGACTGACGAACATAGTCGGAGAAATTCGCCTGCGGCATCAGGGAGATATAGACGAATAGGGCTGCTAAAGCAAGAAGGGCTCGACCAGAACCGGTCACCGCTCCAAGAAAAGCCCCGATTAGACTACTGAATTGCGCCCTTATACCCTCACCCCGATTGATTTCCTTGCTCGGCAGATCAATGCCTCTGGGGAAAATGGCGAACACAAGTAATGAAGCGACCCCACGGATCACGAGATAGGCCACAAAAAAGACAAGTGCTGTACGCATAAGAGAAAAATCTCTTATTGCAGTTATGAACGTGTAATAAACTTGACTGAAGACATTCAACTCATGCTGGGGCACTTCAATATTCTGATTCGTAAACCACTTAGAAAGTAGTGGTGAGAAGTGTTCGGACAACTTCCACGATAAAAGCAGACAAACAACCGTAACAACAGCATCGAGGGCAAAACGTAGCAATTGCCTTGCCGAGCTTGATGCCCCGCGACGAAAGCCACGAAGGGCGGATAGGATGACAATAGCAATGATGACAACGGAAACCAGGTTAATCGTTGTTAGAAATTGAAGCATCCCCTTCAAACCAAACCACCTCCGTTATTCGAATGAATCCACAATAGTTCAAGATATCGTCAGTATGCTTAATCGCTCATTTAATCGGTAAAATCCGGTGAGCCAAGTCTCACCGGAGAGGTCATCGATCTTATTTCCTTTTATATAATTTCAACACATCACCAATTCATCCATTCACAAGTTGTTTCTACTTGTTTTTGCTAGCTTGCTCGATGTAGGTTTTCACGGTTTCCGTCTTCACTTGAAAGGACTGCTTCAGAACCGTTACTTTAACTTCTTCAGCACCCACTTTACCATCTATCCGAACATTTTTCGAGGAAATGGTGAAGGAGCCATCTCCGTTATCCTTGTAGCTAGCTTCCTTCGCTTCCTCAACCATCATCTTCATGGCTTGGTCCTTAACGGTTTCAGTGACAGTCGCGGTTACGGATTTGGTCAATGTTTCGAGGCTATCCGTATAATTATAACCATAATAAAGCACGGCTGCAGCAATAAGGAGGACAAGAACCCATTTGATCACAGTTTTGACCAGCTTAAAGACCAGAAACAGCACGAGTAATGCGATTAAAACGATATACCAGCGATCAGAGAGGAACGAAGACCATTGATCCATATTGTTCATCCTTCACTTTTTTCTCTATCATAACATCCACGATAAGGCTAGGGGAAGCAGGGAAGTCATCCACGTACATCATGCTGAGAAATTGGGGAGTGTCCAGATTTTTGTACTAGCCTGCAGCAAAGGAGCGTAAATTTAGAGAAAAAGCAATAGACAGGCAGGTGAAGGGTTTATGAAAACTGCAATATGGCTCTATTTCTTTATGTTCATTGCTTTGTTCGATCTGCACGCCCAGTTCCCTATTCTATCCCCATTCGCCCTGTCACTCGGAGCGGCTCCATCCTTTATCGGTCTTATTATGGGTGTATATTCACTCACTCATTTGCCAGGTAATCTACTGGCTGGATATGGGGTAGATCGTTTTGGCAGCAAGCGATTTATTTCGGTTAGCCTTATGGGAGGAGGGATTTTACTCTTTCTCCAGTCCAAAGTGACCGATCCCTGGCAGTTACTCGCCATTCGTTCGATGAGCGGGTTTGTACTCGCCTTCTTATCTCCGGCAAGTATGGCAATGCTGGCTAAGCTGGCTAAGAACAAGGTGCATCAAAGCCAACTGATGTCAGGTAATGGGATTGTGCATACATTGGCCTCCGTGGTATCCCCTGCTGCTGGAGCCCTGCTGGTTTCACAGATTGGTTTTTCCCGTTCATTTGTTATTCTGGGTTGGATTCTGTTCGTAACTGGACTATTCACCCTTGTTGGGTTAAAAGAAACCAAAGCTCTAAATCCTAGTGCAACCTCAAGAGCACATGCGAAACCTAACCAAGCGGCAGCCCTAACGAATATTCCTGACTCCTCTTCCTCTTCCTTGTCCTTATTCTTCTTTGGAATTCCGATTGGGCTATCCTGTGCTCAGGGCATTCTCTTCTTTGAACTTCCGCTCGGATCAGTTGGACAGCATTCATTGATGTCCTCTGGTATGCTTTTTTCGATGATTAGTATCGGTGCTCTTTTCTCACTTAGCCTTGTGTTCCTCAACCGGGTATCCACCTATAGACGAGCACTCAGTGGAAGTCTGTTCTTAGCCCTGCTTTATTTCGGTATGTCCATTGCCTGGAGCATGCCTCTCTATGTCACCTTGTTTTTAATTGGCGCCGCAAATGGGATCATTTTCCCCGCCATGGCAGCGCTGCTGGCTGAAGTTACGCCCCATGGCAAATACGGTCGGGCCTTCTCCTTCTTAGCGATCTCTTCCTCCTGCGGTTCCTTCCTGGGTCCTGTGCTCGCCGGCCAGCTACGCACAGATATATCCCCTTTCTTCCTCGCTTTCCTTGCTCTTATGTTTGGGCTCATTCTCATGCCCTTCAGCAAGCCCCAAAACCCTGTAGTCATCCAACCCTAAATTGGGCCTTCCTATAGGTATCTGCACAATCCCCCTCATCCAGACCCGCGTAGGATAGTATTGTAACTTGTGGCCCTCCAGGCCTAGAAAGGGGTGTATCGCATGACTGCAGTTGCCGGATATGGTGCTGGTATCGGCTTTGTTTTGGTCCTCTTCATCCTCTTGGTCATTATCCTCCGCGGTTGCTGGTAATTCTTACAGTCATTCAGGCCGCTAAAAGCTTAGGTTATAAGCGGGCTGCAACCTGTTCTCTCTGAGTTTATGCTGAGGGGAAACCAGTAGTCATAGGGCTATATCAGCATGCGTTAACCGCATACTGATATAGCCCTGCTTCTTTTTTTGCATTCACTATTGGATAAAGGATCAAAAGAAGAGCTACAAGGAAGTATCCAATATCATGAGCAGGAACATGAGCATTAAATAATTTATCGAATAAATAAATACTTTTTTAGCCCAGCGATCATCATCCTGTTCTTTAAACCCTTGCGCCACAAAGTAAAGCCAACCTAATCCAAGCACAGCGGAGCCAATTAAATAGACCAATCCGACTACATCATACAGATAAAGTGTAAGTGAAACCGGAATCAGTGGAATCACATAACGCAGCATACTGATTTTCGTGGCTCGAACGCCTTTGACCACGGGAAGCATCGGAAAGCCAGCGGCTCGATACTCCTCCATCCTCCTGACGCCAAGGGCCCAGAAATGAGGTGGTTGCCATAGAAACAAGATAGCGAATAAAATGATCGCAATCTCATCAATTCGCTGGGTGACAGCTACGTATCCCATCATCGGTGGCATGGCGCCCGCAATGGCACCTACCGTCGTACACCATACGGATGTACGCTTAAGCCAGGCTGTGTAGATGATAACGTAGACGACTACTCCGATTAGCCCCAGTAGAGCAGTCAGTGGATTGACAAATACATAAAGGATAGCTGTCCCGATCGCTCCCAGCGCGATGCCATAAATGAAAACGATCCTCGCTTGCAATCGCCCAGCTGGTAACGCTCGTTTGCGGGTACGCGCCATCTTCACATCAAGCTCACGATCAAGATAATTATTTAATACACAGCCAGATGCCATGACTAGCGTTGTGCCTAACAAAGTCCAGAGCAATAACACCCACTGGATTTCCCAGTGTGAAGCTAACCAAAAGCCGCCAAATACAGTAATTAGGTTTGAGAATAGTATGCCAGGCTTGGTAATGTAGACAAAATCCTTCCACGTAAAAGACCTATTGGTTTCATCAACCTCTCCGCCATTTATTGAATCAACTTTGTGCTCAGCACTTAAGCTTTTACTAGCCATTCGTAACACCTCCCAAGCTTCCTGATTTC
>JAIMBU010000228.1 GCA_023511325.1 Gorillibacterium sp. | reverse complement strand
GCTTTGGAGATTGTACATCTTTATTCTGAATCAGTTAGACTCAAATCTAAATTCCTGCAAAAGTGCATCTTTTCACCTCGCAATCTTCCTTTTCAGCTGGGCAAGCTTGAAATTCCTGCACTTTTACAGGAATTTCCCTTGGCAAAGGAAATTCAATGAAAAAAACTGCACTTTTGCAGTTTTTGGGAAATCAATCGTATTAAATGGATAACAGGAGTATTTAGCTACACAAATCTTGTCCAAATCACTGTTGCTAACTTCATGCCGCCTCTGCCACTGTCTGTCACTAAGATCAGCGTTAGCTTAACCTTCTTTTTAGCTGATGCCCGTTGCCATGGCTAACATGATCCAGCTTACCCTCGTGTTAGCAGACATGTTAGCCTTTGACTTGTTACACCTCTGCAAACTAGCTATTGTTTAACCGTGAATAGTAACCACTACTTGTTACACCGCTGCAAACTGACTGTTAAATAGCCGCGAATAGTAGCCGTCACGTGCTAATAGCTCCTCGTGGCTTCCACTTTCGATAATGTCACCATCCGCCATGAATAGAATCAGATCAGCTTCACGAATGGTGGATAGCCGGTGAGCAATAACAAAGCTTGTGCGCCCGGCGATCATCTTCTGGAAGGCCTTCTGGATGCGAATTTCCGTCCGTGTATCAATACTGCTTGTCGCTTCATCGAGAATCAGCATCGGTGGATCAACCAGCATGACGCGAGCAATTGTCAGCAGTTGTTCCTGCCCTTGAGATAAGCTACCGCCTGAGCCGCTGATCAGCGTATGATAGCCGTCAGGTAGGCGTTTGATGAAGCTATGAGCATGGGTAGCTTTGGCGGCCGCAATCACTTCTTCATCTGTAGCTTCCGGCTTGCCATAAGCAATATTATCGCGAATACTTCCGGCGAATAACCAAGTGTCCTGCAGCACCATGCCGAAATTACGCCGCAGGCTGTCACGAGTAATCGACTGAATATCCACGCCATCAATGGCGATGACACCATGATTTACCTCGTAGAAGCGCATCAGCAGGTTAACCAATGTTGTTTTGCCAGCACCGGTCTGACCAACAATGGCAATTCGTGTGCCTGGCTTCACCAGTAAGCTGAAATCTGTGATCAACGGACGCTCAGGATCATAGGCAAACTTGACGTGGTCGAACATTATCGTCCCTTGACTATGCTTCATCTCCACTGCATCTGGCGCGTCGGGTTGCTCCGGTGACAGATCCAGCAGGGCAAAAATTCGTTGGGCTGAGGCAGTCGCCGATTGCAGTTGCGTGATCACTCCCGTGATTTCATTGAACGGCTTGGCAAACAGATTGGAGTAGATGAGAAAGCTGGAGAGCTCACCCACTGATATTTTACCAAGAATGACAACTACACTGCCGATCATGGCAATAACGGAGAAGGTAATGTTATTGACCAACCGCGTCGTTGGATTGGAAAGTGAGCCATAGAACTGCGCTTTGATCCCCGCTTGGTAGAGGGCTTCGTTCTTGGCTGTAAATTGTGCGTAGGAGCGGTCCTCGTAATGAAAAGCCTGCACGACCTTTTGACCGCCGATCATCTCCTCGACATAGCCATTTAAGCCACCGAGCACCTTGGCCTGCTCGCGAAACATCTGCTGCGTCCGCATGGTGATAAAACGCGCGGCAAAAAACGAAACCGGCGCGGAGAGTAATACCACCAGAGTCATCATTGGACTGATATACAGCATGAGTCCGATCGCGCCAGTAATCGTGATGATTCCCGTGAGCAACGTCGAGAAGCCTTGCAGCAGTCCATCCGAGACAGCGTCCATGTCGTTGACGAAACGGCTGATGCTGTCACCATGAGGATGTGAATCATGAAAAGTAAGCGGCAACTGATTTATTTTAGCAAAAAGCGCACGTCTCATATCGAAAACCGTTTGATAGGCGATGCGATTGGTCAATGAGTACAGCAACCAGCCAAAAAAACTACCCACCCCATAGACAATAGCCAAAATAATCAGTAGCTTGGTAATCGTTCCAAACTCGACTGCATCTACACCAATCATCTGATCAACTACTCTACCGATGAAAAACGGACCGACCAAGCTCGCCAGCACGGTGAGGATGGCGCAGCCTACAGACGCTATCGCGGTGCTCTTATATTTACCGGTATAACCTAAAATCCTTTGCCAGGTTTGTTTATTATTCATCTGCTTGTTATTTGTCTGCTTGTTATTCATGCGCTCGTCACCTCACCTACAAGCTGGGAAAGGCAAACTTCCTTGTAAACCTCGCAGCTTATGATCAATTCTTCATGCGTCCCGACACCGACGATCCGCCCTTCCTCAAAGACGATGATTTTATCAGCCTGTTTGATTGAACTCACCCGTTGGGAAACGATAATCACTGTCATCTCCTCGCTGCTCTCCTGCAAAGCTCGCCTGAGTGCTGCATCCGTTACGAAGTCCAAGGCACTTGAGGAATCATCAAGGATGAGAATAGCTGGTTTCGCCACCACAGCACGGGCGATGGTTAATCGTTGCTTCTGCCCACCAGACAAGTTTCTTCCTCCCCGAGAGACCATCGTGTTCATTCCTTCTGGCAGCTTGGTGATAAACTCCTCTGCTTGGGCAGTGGCAGCAGCCTTGGTGATTTCTTCGTCTGTGGCATGCTCGTTCCCCCAACGAATATTTTCGGCAATGGTTCCGGTGAACAATACAGCCTTTTGCGGGACGATAGCGATTTTCTGGCGAAGATGGGGCAAGAGGTAGTCTTTCACATTTATGCCTTCCACCCAAACTTCACCCTCCGTGGTATCATAAAACCTCGGAATCAGGTTGATAAACGTTGTTTTCCCAGCCCCCGTACTACCGATAACTCCGACCGTCTCCCCATGGTTCATTTCAACGGAAACGTCTGTCAGTGCGCGCTCCCCAGTTGGGCTATAACCAAAGGATACATGGTCAAAACGGATCGAGACGGTAGCTAAGGAAATGGGAATGGCATGAAAAGGTGAAGCATAGCTTTCTGGAGCAACTGGTTCCGCATTAGCACTGGTAGCCGAATGAACTGGTGTAACTTGTTCTACATTAGTACTGGTAGCCGAATGAACTGGTGCAACTTGCTCTACATTAGCCTTTTCAGCCGAATGAACTGGTGCAACTTGCTCCGGATTAGCACTGGCAGCCGAATGAACTGGTGCAACTGGTTCCGCATTAGCCTTTGCAGTAGAATGCACTCCCGCTCCTGCTATTCCCCCCGCTTGGTTGCCTAGATCAGAAATAGAGGGAACTGTCGCTAATACTTCGTTAATCCGGGCGGCAGAGGAAGCAGCTTTGGTGAAAATAATGACCAGATTAGACACCACGATGAGCGCGAGCAGCATTTGGGTCACATAGTTAATAAAAGCGATAATCTCCCCTTGGGAAAGCTCTCCTTGATTGATGTGAATACCACCAACCCAGAGAATAGCAATGATCGCTGCGTTGACCACAAGGGTTGTGATCGGATTCAGCAGCGCCGAAATGCGACCCACCCGAATGGCTGTAGCTGTTAAATCCTCAGAGGCTTGCTGAAAGCGTGCTTTCTCTTGCCTACTCTTAGCAAAAGCGCGAATAACCCGTACACCAGTGAGGTTTTCACTCAGTAAGAGACCGATGTGGTCAAGCTTTTTCTGATAGAGCCGATAAAGCGGTGAGCTGCGCGTGATGATCAAGTAGAGGATAATAGCAAAAACAGGTGTAGCCGCCAGCAGGATTAAAGCTAGCCGAAAATCGAGGAACATTGACATAATAATGGCGCCGATACAGATGAAGGGCGCTCGAATAACTAAACGGATCAACATGGCAACGGCTAATTGAAGCTGATTGACATCATTGGTAATCCGGTTAATCAGTGAAGATGTACCAAATTGGTCCATCTCTGCATACGAAAATGACGAGATATGCTTGAAAATCGTGTTACGCAGCGTTGTGCCGAAGCCTTGAGAAGCATGTGCAGCATAATACTGGCAGACCATGGAGCAGCCATAACCTAATATCGAGAGCAGCAGCATCAGCCCACCCATGCGGAATACATACGTCGTATCGCGCTGCCCAATCCCATTGTTAATGATCAAAGCTACAATCGTTGGCAGTAAAAGCTCAAATATCGCTTCAAGCAGTTTGAAGATAGGTCCGAGCGTAACCTCTTTTTTATAAGGTTTGAGAAATGCGACCAGTTTGAACAAAGAGAATCATCACCCATCATGAGAAATAAAGGAAGCCATTTGATTATTCTTTCCTAACGGTTATGATTATGGCATACATTCTTCCATATGAAAAATATTAGTTTCGTCTAGATGCGATACCTTTCCCCTATCTCAGTTATGTGGAGGAGCTTGCCAATGGATATCCGCCAGCTTAAATATTTTCTTGCTATCGCCGAGGAAGGCCAGATTACCGCCGCCGCTCGGAAGCTGCAAATGGCCCAGCCACCGCTTAGCCAACAACTCAAGCTATTGGAGGAGGAGTTAGGTGTTAAGCTGGTAGAACGTGGACCACGCAGCATCCAGCTTACCGATGCAGGCACGATCTTGCGCAACCGAGCGCAACAAATTCTTGAGCTAACCGATTCCACAGCCAGAGAAATCACTGACTTTGTCAAGGGCTTCAAAGGAACACTGTCGATCGGCACGGTGTCCTCCTCAGGTGCAAGCCTGCTGTACGAAACATTATCTAATTTCCACAGAAGCTACGCTGGGGTCAAATTCGAAATTCATGAGGGCAACACCTTTACCATTATCGATCTTTTGACCAAAGGGATCGTGGAGATCGGCATTGTGCGAACTCCCTTTAACACAACAAACCTCGGCTATCGCTATGCTGATCTCGAACCGATGATTGCGGTCATGACCGAAGAATATGATTGGGAGGTAGCAAAAGTAAGCATTGAGGTCAATGAACTCAAGGACAAACCGCTGATCCTCTACCGCAGATTTGAGCAGCTTATCCGTGAAACGTGCTTGAGGCAGGGCTTTGAGCCACAGGTTCTATGTAAGAATGACGACGCAAGAACGACTTTGCTCTGGGCCAATGCTGGTCTAGGCATCGGAATTATCCCGGCCTCGGCCTTCAACCTAGCTAATAATCATAATCTTCGCAGCAAGGAAATAAAAAGTGAAGCTCTACGCACTCAGGTTGCCGCCATCTGGATGAAGGACAGCTATCTATCTTCGCTTGCTACCAAATTTATCGCTAGCTTCAGCAAGGAATAGCTGATTGGTTTACTTAGCATAAGCTCACATGATGCTCAGACGATACAGATGCCCTGATCATAGAGACATGGTCAAACACAAATGACCCATTAGAAAGTTACCTTTTTCAAGGCACCCCTCTTACGGATCACAGTTTCAGCTACCTTTTAGCGACATCTTTTTCATGACTATTTTCCATTACTTCTACTCATTCTTAATTAATCAGAGGAAATGGCATTTGCTGCGGTTTGCTGTTGCTTTAACAAATCTCTAATCTCGGTGAGCAGCAGTTCTTCTTTAGATGGCGCAACAGGTTTAGCTTCTGCTGTCTCTTGCTTACGTTTAAGCTTGCTGAGCAAGCGGATAAACATGAATATGGAGAAGGCAATGATGAAGAAATCAACAAGTGCCTGGAGGAACAGACCGTAATTCACCACGGCGTCCTTGTAGCTAAAGGCAAGCGTCGAGAAATCCCGTCCGTTCAGCAGCATGCCCAAAATCGGCATCAGGATATCATTCACTAGTGAGCTTACGATCTTCCCGAACGCTGCCCCGATTATAAT
>JAIMBU010000227.1 GCA_023511325.1 Gorillibacterium sp. | reverse complement strand
CTCCTTAGGTGCATAAATTTTGGATTTAATCATAAAAAATGCTATAGAGAGACTAAAAAGCCGTCCAGTATCTGGGCGGCTCGTTATTGCACATATTTTTTTCCAAGGAATTGTTTTATACGAGGATTAGATATGTTCAACGCTTCAAAAGTTTTCTTAGCTCTTTTTTAATAGAAGAAGTTTATGAACGATCTGGCTTACTTCCGCTCTTGTCGCAGAATCATCGGGTGCAAAGTGCTGAACGTCTTTGCCTTGGATCATTTGATTTCGGTACAGCTTGAGGATGGCTTCTCGCGCCCAATAATTGTCGCTCACATCCTGGAAAGTGGTTTCCTTTGAGGTCGCTCCTTTGTCAGTGTTATCCGAATCAAAAGAATGGGCCAAGATCGCAGCAATCTCTGCACGGGTGATGCTATTGTTAGGCCTAAATTGCCCGACTGCAGCTTCGTCTGTATACCCATTGATTAACCCATAGTGCACGGCAGTCTCTACGACATCATAGTACCACGCATCCGGCAACACATCGCTAAATGTAGGCGCTACTTGCTGCTGCATGTCGAGACCAAGGCTAACCACCGCCAGTTGGACGAATTCGGCACGTGTGATGTTCGCTAACGGATGAAAGCTGCCATCGCTGCTGCCGCTGACTATCCCATAATCGCTCAGCGCAGCAATGGCCTCCTGCGCCCAAGAGAGCTGCTTAATCGCATTCCCATCCTTGAAGCTCTGGACAATCTCTGGCACTGAGCGTGAGTTGGCAGCAGTCGGCACCTCGCCCACCGTTACGATCTTGTCCATGCTGTTCATTACAGGATTGTTTGTGTTCGCATCACCTGCCTGAGCTGCACTCCCAATTAGCACGGATGGAATATTATAGCTGTGGTGAATATTTACGCCGGGATGGTTGCGCATAATCACAATGGATTCGCTTAATGTTAACGCTGCTTCTCCCGCCTTCAATGCCTTGAACCGCACAACGCCTACCTTACCGTTACCACCAAATAATCCAGCAGGACTTTTGGGAGCAAGCGACTCAGCTACTGTAATCGTGCCCTTCTGATCCACGCTATTGCTCCACACAATTGGATTTAATGCTTTCGGAAAAATCCCCGTCTCCAGCTTCCCGGTCGCTCCAGTCACAATTGGTTGAATAAGCGTCGGATCATACTGAATCTGCAGTTGATAACCTTCCACTCCTTTATATTTGCCAAGGAAGACCTGAAGCCATATGCCCGCTTCAAACGTATCCCCCACCTTGATGGTAGCAGCAGACAAGGAGATGTGAATTTGCGGTGTCTTGTCGAGATAACCTGACCAGAGGTTTGACGTTAGAGCAGGTAGCACGTTTCCCGTTGAGGGAGAACTTGGTGCCGCTTGTCCAGTGGAAACAGCGGTCAAGCTGAGCACTAGTGCAGAAACCATAACCAGAAATGTTTTTGTAACAGGCTTCAAGATCGTATTCCTCCCTTTTCACATAAACCAGCTTTGAATATATATATATGCGCAGGTGCTTCAAGATAGTCTACTAAAAAATGATAGGACCACCCTAACCATGCATGGATAGAGCTATACACACGCACCAGTCAAGGATAAACATCTGGTCGGCGTCCTTTGACATCTTGCATTTGTCGATGCGGAATCACGTTCTGATGTAGAGAAAAAGCAGGGCCGGAGCCCTGCTTTTTCTGCTGATACGGCTTTCAAAAGAATCAGTTGGTTGATCCATAGTTGGACAAGATGTAGGAAATATCAAGTAGATTGACTGTTCCATCACGGTTGATATCAGCAGAGGCCGTTGATTTGGACGTCCATGGTGCAGCTTTGCCGAAGGCTCTCGCTGCTTGGTTAAGGTCGGCCAGATCGATGAGCAGATCCCCGTTGACATCACCAGCAGCAAGCGGTCCAATGTTAACTGTCTTATCTCCATCCGCTATAACCACCGTTGATGCGCTGATATGACCGGGAACAACAACGTGGATAGTATAGGTTCCCGTAGGGACTTGGAGCGAATACGTTCCATCCGCGTTAACCGTTGCTAGCTTAACAACAGCTTGGTTGGCATCAAGTGCCTCAACAACTACGGAAAGCTTGCCGTCCTCACCGGTATACCATGTTTCATTGAAGGCAACCTCTGGACCTAAACCTTCAGCTGTAATGGAACCAGAGATGGTTTGCAGAACAACAGGGTCTGTTCCACCTGCCACAACTTTGATGCTGCCACTCGCAAGCGATCCTGGAGCGATCTCCTGACCTGTGCTGCTGAGAAAACGCACATCAGACAGCTCGAAGGCATACGTGCCTTCCTGATCCGAGGCAAAACGAAGCGTCGCTAGGTTGCCGTAGCCTGTATAGCCCTCAATTTCTCCTGCCAGGGATAGAACATACTTGGTGCGCACAAGGCCATTCTCCAGGGGAGTGCTCTCCTTTTGAAAAATTAGCCCAGCGGCCGGATTCTGCTGTTGCTGGTAATCCCGCAGAGTATTGCTAACTTCAACAGATCCTTCCGTTAAAGCTGCATCATACGTCAAGCTGAATTCAGCGGAATACAGGTCCGTTGTATTCAAGAACCGGACATCGAGACCAAAAACCTCACCTGGTGCTACTTGTTCAGTTAATGGAACCGCCCTTACACCGCTGTCAGCAGGTACGCCCGTTTGCGTGTAATGAATGAGCTGGGCCGGCTCCAAAACTCCGTTGTCAGCCACATCATACACGTAAACCTCGTAATCATTATCTCCCTCATGCACAGGTACAGTGATGGTGAAGTTGCCATCAGCAGCAATCGTTCCATCCGCTTGCTGTAATTCGCCATTCTCTTCATACAAAGCGGCGACTCCGATTGCGGAATAATCCCCCAGCAGATCCAGCAGCAAATCACCGGTAACCTGACCGTGAATCGTTCCGGTTGCACCACTCACCTCTAGCGTATCCACTATGGTTGAAGTTGGAGCATCGGTATCCGTTATGAACGGCACCGCTTGATCATACAGGAATCCACCATTCCATTCGGAATCAAGCGTATAAGGTACGACAGCATAAATTCCATCTGCAAGAGCAAATTCATCATAATAGTCGGATACGACAGCATTCCAGTCATCAATGCGATAGCTCCCTGGGTTAAGACCCGCTAAAGCCTCCGCGATGTAACCGACCCATTCACCGGTATTGAGATCGAATACATCCAGTGAAACATAGTCATTGATAGCATTTACTTTAAAGGTAATCGAGGAGGTATCCGACAGCCCATCATCGTTAGGTGAGAAAACATCAGGTGTAATCACGACGTTTGAGACAACACTAGGCAGTTCAGCCTCACCGACATAGACGGCGACCGGTATGCTGAGGACAGTGCCTGCTGCTTCAGTCAGCACCACTTCACCTTCATAACGACCTTCTGGTGAGCCTTCAGCAACTGCAAGTGAAACATCAAATGATGCTTCGCCACCCACAGGAACCTCAACGGTTTGGCTGGTTGCAGCCAATTCGCCGGCTGCTGCACCATACCAGAGTGTTTTTACTTCATAGGAAGATGCCTGTGAGGAGATATCCCTGACATCAATTGTACGGGCTACGGTCTGACCTACGGCCACACTGCCATAAGAAATGCTGCCCGTATGATAATCGGTTTCTTCTCCACTCGCAACTGCACTTACGGTATCTTCCACCAAAGCAACAGCCTTCTCTTGGATTGCAGCGGAAAGATTTACCCGTCCTGCCCCTTGCACGATATGTGAATAGCGATTTGTCCCGTCTGTAAGCTTGACGGCACTATTCATGAGCAGCGCTTTTACCTCATTTGGGGCAAGCGTTGGTTGCTTCTGGAGCACAAGTGCCGCTGCTCCAGCAATATGGGGAGAAGCCATGCTTGTTCCTTGTAAAACCTCATAAGCATACTCATAGTTTCCATCATTGGAAGGAACAGAGGAACGGATGGATACGCCTGGCGCGCTGATATCCGGTTTGATATCCAGTCCCGGAAGTGCAGGTCCACGCGAGGAGAAATCGGCGATCGAATCTCCTGGATCATTGTAGCTCGTGAAATCTGATACGGTAAACGTGCCTGTACCGTTCGCTTGAAGAGCGGCCAAAATTGCCCGGCCATCGGTTCCCTTTACGTCAAAGGTTGGCACGTAGTTGATCGAATCCTCCAGCAATACGCCAGCGAAGTCATCCAGATCATCGCGGTTGAAGATGATCGCTGCTGCTGCGCCAGCTTTTTTGGCATTCTTAATTTTATCAACGAAGGTGACATCACCCCGTTTGATAAAAGCAACTTTGCCGGTTACATTCTTGCCCACGTAATCTGCTGTGGCTCCTAAACCAACATAAACTAACTCAAGCGGTTGATTCGCCAGCGCTGTATAATCACTGCCGGACTGGAAAGCCATCAGGCGCAGATCATAGTAGGTTGAACCCGTTACGCTTGATGCGCCTTGGGCAAGCTGCACCACACCTGGTGGAGTAGAGGCTCCCACCGAGATTGGCAACTTAGCCGCAGCCGGACTACCCGTTGTATATTCGTCCGGGCCAGCGTTGCCATTCGCAACGGCAACGACGACCCCAGCAAGCACCGCATTGTTTAGCGCTACGGAGTCTGCTGATTCCTGACTGTTGACATCGGAACCAAGCGACAGATTGATTACATCAAGCCCATCTGCTACAGCACGCTCTACGCCAGCGATGACATCAGCATCTGTACCACTTCCACCTGGGCCAAGAACACGATATACGTAAAGGTCAGCAGCAGGGGCAACACCCCTCACCCAACCCGTTGGACTATCTGGATCATCGGGATTGCCTCGACCAACAATAGTACCAGATACGTGGGTACCATGCTCAGTAGCCGCTTCTGGGTCCAGAGGATCAGGAGGAGTTTCTGACGGATCATTGTCGTTATCAACAATGTCCCATCCGCCTTTATAAGCTGAAGCCAAACTCGGGTGATGATAGTCGACTCCTGTATCGATCACGCCCACTTTAATGCCTGCTCCATTATAATTGGTATCCCAATAGCTGTGTACACCAATAAAGGGAGCGCTATCGTTCATCAAAGGGGAGACTGTTTCGACTGGCACCGCACTTACTGTATTCGATGGATAGACTGCCTTAACACCGGGTAGTGTCGCCAGCTTGGCGACTTTATTAGCCGGAAGCGTCAAGGAATAACCATTGAATATCCGAGTATATTGATGACCCAATTTAACGTTTAATGTTTTTGCCGCAGCCGAAACGAAATCAGCTTGTTCCTTGGCAAGAATAGCAGGTTGGTTTGAGACCCCTTTAGCCAATCCCTGCTTCACTTCCGCATCAAAGACAGCTGTCGGCTTCGTTGTTAGCTCCACGATAACCGTTATTTCCTTGCTGCTGTCCGACTCGGGAACAAAGTTTTGCGGAGCGGCTTGTGCGACGACCAACTTCGACGCCTGTTTCTCTTGCACAGCCGCAGCTGCTGGTTCAATTTGGAACGGAGTCTTCACTGCTTTATCTGATTTCTCTGCTTGTTGCCTAGCCGTCTGCTTAGCGTTATCGGCTTTTAATGAAAAGGACGTTGACGCAGGTAGCTTTAGTGTGGGCTTCACAATATGTGACTTTACTGATCTCGCGCTTGTAGCCGAGGCACCTAAGCCCACATTAGGAATACTGAGCGATAAAACTAATGAAGCGACTAGTAACACAGATAACTTTCTTTTTCTCAAAATCGAATCCCTCCCATTTTTACCTCCAACGCGTTGTTTCCAAGCCGTCTCTCTTATGTTCTCTCGACTGCCATCGTCAGTTCT